>JABAAD010000028.1 GCA_014238935.1 Alphaproteobacteria bacterium | reverse complement strand
ATATTTCCGAAAAATATGCTCCTTGTTGCAAAAGAGCAATCGCATGCGCGAGGCTCGCTATGTCGCTTACGCAACCTTTCCCCAACAGCATTGCGCCTTGTTGAGCGCGCTCGCGGAGGATGCTTCCTTTCGCGCGCCGTACTTTTCTATGATCTTTGCGCCTGCTCTAAAAAAGCAAAAAGCATGACGAACTCCTCTCGCCCCTCTTCTTTTCTTGGGCTCGCTTTTTTTGCGCCGCGCCATCGGATGGCCGAGGCGGAAAGATTGGCGGAATGCTGCCGTGCGCAAAGGAGTTTTGAAGGGTGGATTATCTCGTGCCACCCCCTTTCGCGTGCTGCCATCGCCGAGGCTTTTGTGCGAGGGTGCGTCGTCGTTGGCTGGTGTCCGCCTGCGATTCTCATTCGCGCTATACCCTGGTCGAACAAACGTAGCGACAGCCCTGTGCTGTGTTTTCCTCCTGTCGCACACGGGCAGTCTGTTTTGTTTGCGCTTTCGGGCTGGCATCACGGCGGTCGTGGCGTTGCGCTTGCGTTGGAGCGAGTTTGGAAGCAAGTCGAGGCACACGAAGGGGGCGAGGGTCGCAAGGACGATCTGCTCGTCGTGGGGGGCGTTGCTACGGAGGAGACTTTGGGTTTTTCGCTCGAAGACTTGCCGCAGGGCTGGAGCTTGCTAGACGATGCCGACGAGAGCGCCGTGGACAGGGTTGTCAAAACTCTCGCTCGCGTCGAGTCCTTTGATATTTCCGAGGATGTTTGCGAGGATATTTCCGATGCTCTTTTCGAGATCGTGGGGGAATCTTGCGGGGGCTTTCCGCCGAAGCAATTTTTCGATCTGTCGGGCAAAGGGAGCAAGCAAGGAGCAAAAGCCGAGAGGGTCAAGATCGCGGTGGGCTTTCGCAGGCAGCAAGGTGAGGATGTAGACTTACGGCTCGTGCCGCGTTGCGTTACTCTGGGGGTGGGTTGTGTGCGCGGCGCGTCTTGTGCGGATATTGCCGAGGTGGTCGACGGTTGTCTTGCGGAGGCGAATATCGAGGCTGCCTCTCTTGCGGGTTTGGCGAGTGTTTTGTTGAAGCGCGACGAGCGCGGGCTTTTGCTTTTTGCCGCTCGTCGAAGTTTGCCTTTGCGTTTTTTTTCTTCCGACCATTTGTCGTCTGTCGCCGAGCGTCACGGCTTGGCGCGCGATGCGGCGGTGCAGCAGGCGACCGGCACGCCGAGCGTTGCCGAGGCGGCGGCGCTTGCGTTGGCTCGTCCTCGTGATACGGGGTCAGGCGAACATCTTTTGCTTTCGAAGCGCAAGTCTGCGAAGGTCACTTGTGCCTTGGCGATAGCACCTTGCGCTCTTTCCGAGGAGATGCTTGCGGGAGAGGAGAACGGCTCGCTGACGCTAGTAGGCTTGGGTCCCGGGACTTCGAACGAACGCACGCTTGCCGCTACGCGTGCCTTGCGCGAAGCCGATTGTGTCGTGGGCTACGAAGGTTATGTTGATTTGCTGGAACGGGGGGAGACGCGTGCCGAACTTTGTCGCTCTGCCATCGGCAACGAGGAGGAACGCGTGCGCCTCGCGCTCGACTTGGCGCGTGCGGGCAAACGGACGGTGTTGCTGGGCTCTGGCGATGCGGGCGTCTATGGTTTGGCTACGCTGGTGTGGCAAATTCTTGCCGAAGAATCGAGCGGCAACATTCCCGTGCGGGTGCGACAAGCCAGCGGCGTTTCTGCCATGCATGCGCTGGCGGCACGGCTTGGCGCGCCGTTGGGCGACGACTTTTGCGCCGTCTCCCTTTCCGATGTCATGACTTGCGAGAAGACGATCGTGCGGCGTATCAGGGCTGCGGCTGCGGGTGATTTCGTCGTCGCCCTCTACAATCCGCAAAGCCGAACGCGCCGCGCGTTGTTGCCGCGTGCACTCGCGCTGTTACGAGAGCAGCGTCCCCCCGACACGCCCGTCGCCTGCGGTAGAAATATCGGACGCAAGGACGAGCGCGTTCGCATCGCCCGTCTGCAAGACTTTGACGAGAGTTCTGTCGACATGCACTCTGTCGTTGTGGTCGGCAACAGCCGAACGAAGCGCTACGCCTCGCCTTATGGTACGCGTCTCTACACGGAGCGCGGCTACAAGTTGCGCGGCGACAAGGCAAAGGAGGCAAGGTGAGCGTGAGTGCGAGTTCTGTCGTGGAGTTTGTCGGCGCGGGCCCTGGCGCGCCCGACCTTTTGACGCTACGCGCCGAAAGGCTGCTTCGCCGTGCGCAGGTGCTGTTGTACGCAGGATCGCTGGTGCCTTGCTCGATCGTCGCTTTGGCGTCAAAGGCAGAGAAACACGACACTTCCTCGATGGTGCTTGCAGACATTCTCGCCTTGCTGCGCACGCGCGCGCTTGCGGGATTGCGCGTGGTGCGCTTGCATTCAGGCGATCCCTCGCTGTACGGCGCGATTGCCGAGCAGATTCACACGCTCCGAGAAGAAGGTATCGCCTCTCGAATAACGCCCGGCGTTCCAGCCTTCGCCGCTGCTGCCGCTGCCTTGACGCTGGAGTTAACCTTGCCTGAGGTGAGCCAAACGGTGATCCTCACACGCACCGCCGTGCGCGCCTCCTCCATGCCTGATGGGGAGCAGCTCGCGCGCTTGGGAGCGAGCGGGGCGACGCTCGCCATCCATCTTTCCATCAACAATCTCGCCTTCGTCTGCCGCACGCTCGTTCCCCTCTACGGCGAGGATTGTCCCGTCGTCGTCGCCTATCGAGTGGGCTGGAGCGACGAGATGTTTCTACACGGCACGCTCGGAGACATTCGCGCAACGGTAAAGCGCACGGGAATTACGCGCACCGCGCTCGTCTTCGTCGGACGCGTCTTGGAGCGGAGGTTGCAACAGGCAGCCGCACGACGCTCGTCCAAACTCTACGACGCGAAACACAGCCATTGCCTCCGTCAAGCCCAATCGTAGATCTGGGTCTGATTCGCCTTTCCAATCCGCTAGTCACCGTCTTCGACCCAATCTCCCGCTCGCTTGAATGTTCGCCGAAGCCCTATCCGTCATCACCGCGACGCGTTCGCAAGCACCCTCGAGACCGGGCTGCTATCGCATGCTGGACGAAAAAGGACAGGCGCTCTATGTCGGCAAAGCGCGCGACTTGAAAAAACGTCTTCAAGCCTACACGCGTCCGCTTAGGTTGCCGAATCGCTTGCAGCGCATGCTGGCAGCAACGCGCCGTCTCGAACTTTTGGTCACGCCAACCGAAGCCGAAGCCTTGCTGACCGAAGCCTCCCTCATCAAGGCACTCAAACCACGCTACAACATTCTTTTGCGCGACGACAAAAGCTTTCCCTCCATCCTGCTACGTTGCGACCATGCCTTTCCGCAAATCGTCAAGCATCGCGGAAAACAGAGCGCTAAAGGAAGCTACTTCGGTCCTTTCGTCTCTAGCGCGGCGGTCAACTCTTCGATCGTCGAGCTGCAGAAAATTTTCCTGCTGCGTTCCTGCAGCGACGCGATCTTTGCCCATCGATCGCGTCCTTGTTTGCAGTATCACATCAAGCGCTGCTCCGCCCCCTGCGTCGGCTATACGGACGAAAAAAGCTACGCGCAGCTCGTCTCCGAGGCGAAGGCGTTTTTGAAAGGAAAGTCGGCGGGTGTCCGCGCCCAGCTGGGAGAGCAGATGCAAGCCGCAAGCCGTGCGCAAGAGTACGAGCGCGCGGCATCCTTGCGCGACCGCTTGACAGCGCTGGCAACAATTCAGGCGCGACCCCGAGTCTCCCTGCCGCACGGCGACGACGCAGATGTCTTGGCACTCTGCGTGCACGAGGGCGAAAGCTGTATCGAAATGTTTTGCTTTCGCCACACGCGCCACTGCGGCAATCGTGCATTCTTTCCACAACACATGAGCGAAGTGTCGCCCGCCGAAATCGTGGCGTCGTTCATCGCGCAGTTCTATGCAACCCACCATCCTCCCTCGATCATCTACGCGCAACCCGCACCCCACGAGGCTCTGTGGCTCGCGCGCTCGCTCTCGCATCGCTACGAGCGGCAGGTGCGAATCCTCGCGCCTAAGGGATTTCCCCTCTTCGCCACCGTCCATGACAACGCGCAGGAAGCGTTGAGACGGCGGCAAGCCGAAAAAAAACGCTTCGCAGAAAGCTGGAAGGCGCTCGAAGATTTGCTCCGTTTGAAAGAGCCTCTAATGCGCGTCGAAATCTACGACAACAGTCACCTGAGCGCGACAAACCCCTACGCTGCGATGGTCGTCGCCGACAGGCAGGGTTTCGCCAAGGGTGCTTACAGAAAGTTCGTCGTGCGCGGCAAGAAGGCGCAAGGCGACGATTATGCCATGATGCGTGAAGTGCTCTCTCGACGCTTTGCCCACAAACAATCTTGGGGGTTGCCGTCGTTGGTCGTCCTCGACGGCGGACGCGGGCAGATCACCGCGGCACAGGAAGCGCTTGCAGATTATCCTCCCTTGCCGCTGCTGGCGGTTGCCAAGGGGGAGGGGCGTAAGGCCGACAGGGAGACGATCTACGCGGCGTCCTCGCATCAAAGCAAAGGAAGAACGACAGCCTTGCCGCTCGCAAAACCCGAAGCTCTGTTCTACTTCCTGCTGCGCTTGCGCGACGAAGCGCATCGATTCGCATCAGGCGCGCATCGAGCAGGAAGGCGGCGCGCGCAAAAAGCCTCGCAACTCGATGAGGTTCCTTCGGTCGGAGTTGTGCGGAAAAAATTGTTGTTGCAGCATTTTGGCTCGGCGAGGGCAGTGACAGTGGCGTCGATGGCGGAGTTACAGGCGGTGAGGGGGCTGGGGGAGAAGGCGGCGCGGACGATCTTCGAACACTTTCACGATTGAATGTCGCTTGTCGCTCGCTCCATTGCCCTTCGTCCTTGCCAAATCGCGTCGAAAAAGGCAAACTGCAGAGGGGACGCGCGGCAACAACGGCGCAGCAACGAGGACACAAAAACGGTGACGATGCTCGACAAGCTACAAAAAAAGCTCGAAGACATTGTCGTGCCTCCCTCCCGTCGTCGCCCGTTCGTCGACGGCTGCGGCAGGACGATCGACTACCTGCGCATGTCGGTGACCGATCGTTGCGACCTGCGCTGCCGTTATTGTATGCCACAACGTCCGAACTTTTTGCCGAAACGCGATCTCTTGACCCTCGAAGAGCTCTATCGCCTCGCATGCCTTTTCGTCGCGCACGGCATCGAGTCGATCCGTATCACCGGCGGCGAGCCGCTGGTGCGTAAAAACCTGCTGCAACTGCTACGCCAACTTGGTGACTTGCTTCCGAAACACGAAGAAGAATCCGTGTCAGGATTCCTACGACATCTGACGCTGACGACGAACGGGACGCACCTTGCAGAATTCGCCGAAGACTTGTTCGCTTGCGGCGTGCGACGCATCAATGTTTCGCTCGATTCGTTGGACGCTGCGACCTTTTCCCACCTGACGCGCGGGGGCTCTCTTGCCGTCGTCTCGGAGGGAATCGATGCCGCGCTCAAGGCAGGGCTTGCGGTGAAAATCAACTGCGTCGCGCTCAAAGGGGTGAATGTCTTGCCGAAAGAGGTCGATCGCATGCTGGCGTGGTGCGGCGAAAAGGGTTGCGACCTCACCTACATCGAGGTCATGCCAATGGGCGACATCGGCAACGAAAACAGGTTGGACCAGTTCTACCCGCTCACCGAGCTGCGGCGTTCGATCGCCGAGCGGTGGCGTTTGGAGTCCTCCTCCTATCGTAGCGGCGGTCCGGCGCGCTACTGGTCTTGCGTCGAGACGGACAGGCGGATCGGCTTCATCTCGCCGCTGACCGAAAACTTCTGCAACGGCTGTACGCGCGTACGCGTCACCTGTACGGGAATGCTGTACCCTTGCCTCGGACAGGAGAGCGGCTCCGACTTGCGCTTACCGCTGCGCGACCATCCCGAAGACGACGAGCCTTGCTCGAAGATCATCGCGGCAAGGGTGGCGAAGAAGACGCGCGGACATGCTTTCGTGATCGATCGCAACGTTCAAGCATCGCTTGCGCGCACGATGAACACGACGGGCGGCTGACTTCCAAAAAAAACGCGATCGTTGTGTCATCGTTGCGCGTCGCTCTGTTCGCCGCAGATACCGAAAAAGCGGCGCGCTGTCGCGCTTCGATCGAGCGTGTGATCGAACCCGTACCATTGGAGCGCGCAGAGTACGTGCTCGCGCTCGGCGGCGACGGCTTGATGCTCGAAGTGCTGCGACGCTACGGCGTGCGTAGAAAGAAAGTCTACGGCATCAACTGCGGTAGCGTAGGTTTTCTCATGAACTCCTTCGAAGAAGATCGTGTCTCAAATCTGCAACGGACGCTGCAAACCGCATCCTCCTATCGAATCGCTCCGCTGGTGCTGGAGACGACGCAGCAGGACGGAACGGAACTCTGTCATATAGCCTTCAACGATGTCTCGCTCTTTCGCCGCACGGCGCAAGTCGCAAAGTTGCGTCTTTCCGTCGACGGAGCGGTGCGGATGCCGGAACTCTTGTGCGACGGAATCAACCTCTCCACGCCTGCGGGCAGCACCGCCTACAACCTTTCCTTGCAGGGTCCCGTGTTGCCGCTGAGCTCGAATGTCTTGGCGCTGATGCCGATCGCGCCCTTCCGACCAAGACGGTGGCGCGGCGCGCTCTTGCCGCGCGAGGCGCAACTGGAGGTGGAAACCTTGGAGAGCGCAAAACGTCCCGTCTCAGCCGTCGCCGACAACGCAGAGGTCATCGATGTCGTGCGGGCACGCATGCACCAAGACAGGAAGAGCGCCGTGACCGTGCTCTTCGATTCAGAACGCGACCTGAACGAACGCGTCGTCAAAGAGCAGTTCGCCGAAGAATTGTAATTGTAAAAATATTTTAACAAGCGTTCGAGAGAGAGAGACCTTGTCCGAAGTGTGGGATTTTTGCGTTGTCGGCGCAGGATCGGGCGGCGTTCGCGCGGCGCGGCGTGCGGCGGCGTTGGGCGTGAAAACGCTGTTGATCGAGGATCGAGACTTGGGCGGCACTTGCGTCAATAGGGGGTGTATTCCGAAAAAACTTTATGTCTATGCAGGCGCGCACAGGGGGCTTGCAAAAGAAGCCTCTTCGTTCGGATGGCACGCGAGGGGAGAGAACTCTTTCGATTTGGCGGTGTTGCGGCGCAAAAAGGAGGAGGAGCTTTTGCGTTTGCGCGGGCTTTACGAGAAGGGTTGTCGAGAGGCGGGCGTCGAGATTTTATGCGGCACAGCGCGGCTGACGGCAAAGCGAGACGGGTTGCTTTCGCTTCAGGTCGCGGGCGAGGGAAAGAAGAGAATCGAGGTGCGGGCAAAAAAGCTGTTGTTGGCAACGGGCGGCGAGCCGATCTCGCTGAAGGGGCTGGTGGAGGGGGGGGAGTTGGCTTGCAACTCCGATGCCGTCTTTGAACTCGACACGCTGCCGAAGCGAGTCGTCGTTTTGGGCGGGGGTTACATCGCCTTGGAGTGTGCGGGCATCTTCAACGCGCTCGGCGCGCAGACCACTTTGGTGCATCGCAACGATGTTTTGTTGCGCTCCTTCGATCGCGGAATCGTGCGTCGTTGCCTCGAAGGGCTTGTCGAGCGCGGAGTCGCCGTACGGCTGTCGCGTCGTTTGCGGCGGCTGGCGCGCGCAGACGGGGGAGGAATTCGTTGTGAGATGGAGGGAGAGGAGGGAGAGGGAGAAGAATCGCTCGACTGCGATTTCGTGCTGGCGGCGCTCGGTCGCAAGGCGCGCACGCGTGATTTGGGGCTGGAGGAGCTGGGAATCGAGACGGACGCGCACGGAAAGATTGCCTTGGGCGAAAATTTCGCCACCTCGATAGAGGGCGTGTACGCTTTGGGGGATGCGACCGCGTCCCCCGAACTGACGCCGATTGCGATTCGTC
>JABAAD010000027.1 GCA_014238935.1 Alphaproteobacteria bacterium | reverse complement strand
ATGTCGTTTTGAAAGGCGCGCTGCCTGAAATTTTGACCGGCATGCGCGTTGCCATCGCCTTCGGCTGGACGACGCTGGTCGCAGCCGAGATGGTGGCAGCAAAGGCGGGAATCGGCGTCATGGTTTTGAACGCCGCGCGCTACCTTGCTACCGACATCGTCTTCTTGGGCATCATCGTCATCGGGCTCATCGCCTACAGCTTTGATCTCGTCATGCGGTGGTTCGAGCGCACCTTCGTTCCTTGGAAGGGCAAAGCCTCTTGAGATCTTCGCGCTGACATCGCAGGGGGCGATGGAGGAGCGGCGTTGTCGTTCGTTGCTACCGAGCAAAAATACAGTCTTTCGGGGGGACGGGGAGGCCTTGTTGCGCTCCTTGCCGAGCTCTTCCGTATCGCTCGTTTATGTCGACCCCCCCTTCAACACGGGCAAGCGGCAGGAACGCAGGCAGATGCGTTGTCGTCGTGTGGAAAAAAACGAGACCGAAGCAGAAGTGCCCGTCTATCGCGGTTTCGGCGCAAGAGAATATCGACGCGAGGAGGTCGCGCGCCTTGCCTACGACGACCGTCATGCCGACTACATAGGATGGCTTGCTAGCGTCGTGCAGCAGGTGCGGCGCGTTCTAAAGGCGGAGGGTTCGCTCTTTCTCCACCTCGATTTTCGCGAGGCGCACTATGCAAAGGTGATGCTGGATCGCCTGTTCGGTCGCGATTGTTTCCAAAACGAGATTGTATGGACATACGATTTCGGAGGACGATCGAAACGCCATTGGCCGCGGAAGCACGACAGTATTTTTTGGTACAGCAAGGATCCTCGTCGTTACTGTTTTCACTACGATGCGATCGACCGTATTCCCTATATGGCGCCGGGGCTTGTGGGGGAGGAAAAAGCACTGCGCGGCAAGACGCCGACCGATGTGTGGTGGCAGACGATCGTTCCCACACAAGGGAGCGAGAGGACGGGCTATCCGACGCAGAAACCGCTCGCGTTGGCAGAGCGGATCGTGCGCGTGCATTCTTCTGCCGACGATTGGGTGTTGGATTGCTTTGCCGGCAGTGGCACTTTGGGCGAAGCGGCGGCAAAGCACGGCAGGCGTTTTCTGTTGTGCGACAAGTCCGAGCAGGCGTTTGCAATTATGCGTCGTCGTTTGTCGCGTTTCGATGTCGACTTTTCGAACCTCCCCGAAGCGAGCCTCTAGGAGACGAACTTTTAGGAGAGTAACCTCTAGGGGATGAGCTTCTAGAAGATGAGCCTCTAGGAGACGAATCTCTAGGGGGCGATCCTCTAGAAGGTGGTCTCGTAGAGGATTTGCGCGGTTGGCGCGCCTGCACCTCCACGACGATCGGCACGCCGCTCCAATCGAAACTACGTCTCAACGAGGCGATGAGGTAGCGCAGGTAGGTTTGCGGTAGCATCGCGTTGGCGTGAATCTGGATGCGCGGCGGGGCGGCGTCCGTCTGCGTCGCGTAGCGTAGGGCGGTCGTGCGTCCGCGTTGCTGCGGCGGAGGATGCTCCGTTTTCGCGTTCGATAGCCACGTGTTGATGCGCGCCGTCGAAATGCGTCGTGTGGAGAGATCGTGCAGCCTTTGTGCCGTTGAAAAGACGATCGAGACATCCTTGTCGTAGAGCGCAGACACCATGATCAAGGGCAAGCCTTGCACATCGGGAAAAAGTCTTCGCAACATGCCCTCCAAGTCGCGCGCGAAGATTTTGCGCTCCTCGCTTGAGAGCATGTCCCACTTGTTCGCAACTAGCAAGAGGGGCTTGCCCGCCTTGAGCGCGCGTGTGGCGAGAATACGCTCCTGTTTTTCGAAGGGTTTTGTCGCTTCGACCACGAGGGCGATCACCGAAGCTTGGCGCAAGGCGCGCAAGGCGTCGCGCGCCGATGCCTGCTCGATCGGATGATCGCCGCGCCGCACGCTGCTCTGTTTGCGCAACCCCGCCGTGTCGACAAGGGTGGCGTAGCCCTCGCCTTGTCGCCAGCGAGTTCTCACCGCGTTGCGCGTCGTGCCGGGGGTTCCTGCGACGATCAAGCGTTCGCTGCCTAAAAGGCGATTGGCGAGCGTCGATTTGCCGCTGTTCGGGCGTCCCAAAAGAGCCAGCGAAAACAGAGGCGGCTTTTCGCGTTCCTCCTCTCCCTCCTCTTCCTCGCTGTCTGGCGAGACAAGTTTTTCTTTTAAATTTTCTTGAATTCTCTCTCTCAGTGCGTCGATGCCTCGTCCGTGCAATGCCGAGAGCAGCAGGGTTGTCTCGAAGCCCAGCTGCGTGCAGGGTTCGGGCAGCATCGTCAAGCCTTCGCCTTTGTTGGCGATGACCAGAACTTTTTTGCCGCGCAGGCATGTTGCCAAGTCGCGTTCGATGGCGGTGAGTTCGGTTTGCGCGTCCAGCACGAAGAGAATGAGCGCGACCTCTTCGATCAGCACGCGCGTCTTGTGCCATGCGAGGTCGCCTTCATGTTCAAGATCGGCGCCCGCGCTGTCGATCAGCGTTATGGGAAGGTTGTCGATGACGAGCGTCTCTTCGATCCAGTCCTGCGTCATGCCGGCGCGGCTTGTCGTGGGCGAGATTTTCTTTTGCAAAAGACGATTGAACAGCGTGGACTTTCCTGTGTTGGGTCTGCCGACGATCAGAACTTTGGCGGCGTTCGCTTGCGGAAAGATCATTCGAAGGCGTGGATATTGCCTTGGCGGTCTTGAAAGAAGAAAAGCCCTTGCGCGGCGATTGGCATGCCTGTGAAACGTGCCGAAAAACGCATTTGGCGAACGAGCGCGCCGTTGAGCGCATCGACGGCGACGATCTCTCCGTTCGAGGCAGAGAGAATCAGCTGATCTCCTGCCAGCAGCGGTCCGTTCCACAGCACGGGTTTGTGTTTCTTGCGTCCGAAGCGAGCGGTGAGTTGTCGCTCCCAGAGGGTGTTGCCGTTGTTTGCGTCGAGCGCAGACAGAAGGCTGTTTTGGTCGACGACGAACAACGTCGTTCCGTAGAGGGCAAGCACGCTTGAAGCGGCAAGCGGCGTAGACCATCGCAAGCTGCCTGAGGCAAGGTCGAGGGCGACCGTCTTGCCCGAAAAGCTGGAGGCATAGACGAGGCTTGCAGCGATAACGGGCGGTGTCGTGATGTCTGCAATGTCCGCCAGCGCGTCGAAGCGCCGTCGCGCCGTCGCGAAGGCTTGCCACAGGACGCGCCCGTTGTCCGTATCCATAGCGACCAACGACCCGTCTCCGTAGCCCACGATCGCGTATCGACCCGCGATGCCGGGCGAGGGGGCAAGCGTCATTTGGGCAAGGGCATCGCGCGTCGCTTGTTGCTGCCATAGCAATGTTCCTTCGAAGTCGAAGGCGTAAGTGCGATAGGTCGGCGTCACGACGAGCAACCGCGACTTGGCTTTGTCCTTGCTCACAACGAGGCTCGGCGCGCTACGCAAAGGGAAGCGCAGCTGTTGTTGCCACAACAGCTCGCCCGTCTCTCCGTCCAGCGCGGCAAGCACGCCTAGCCCTGTCGAGACGAAGACGCGTCCTTCTGCGAACGCCAATCCTCCGCCGAAGCCTCCTTCGAAGTTTGGGTTGTTTTCTTGGTCGAAACTTTGGTCGAAGCTTTTCTTGGAGGCGGGAAGAAAGTTGTGCTGCCATGCTTTTCGTCCCGTCGCCGCATCGAAGGCGGAGACCTTGCCTCCCGTGCTCAGGGCGAAGAGGCGACCTTCTGCGACGATGGGGGTGGCTTGCAGGGGCTGTGCGAGCGAACGACCCTTACCCGTTGCAATGCGGAAGCGTTTCCGCCAGGCAAAGGGTGTTGCCAGCCGAGGCATGGTGTGGAGTGCGGAGAACATCTCTTGTTGCCAGTTTTGAGAATATTTTTGAGAATCTTCAAGCGCAGGCAGGACGATGTCGGACGACGAGGACTTGGCGCGTTGTGCGCTCTCGAATCCCTTCACATCGATGCGCTTGCCGACAAGACGTTTTTCGGCGCACCCCCCTGCGACCAGCAGGGCTGTGGCGGCGAGCAGGGCAACGGCAACTTTTGGAGTTTGTCTTTTCATGGCGTGTTTGTCGTTTCGAGCGCGCGTTCCGCCTCTTGCAACCGCCTGCGCAGGACGGGAGCAAGGTTGTTGAGCGCGCGTGCGCGGATGAGAAGGTCGTGCGCGTCTTGCCTGTTGCCTTGCGTTGCGAGGAGGGTTGCTTGCAAGTAGAGGGTGAGTCCTTGCAAGGCTGATGGCAGGGCTGATGTATCTGCGATAGTTTTTTTCTCCATCAGCGCGGCGAGTCGTTGTTCTGCTGCCTTCGTTCGTCCTTGTTCGATGTCGAGCGAGGCGTGCCAAATCTGCGCGTAGCGGCGATAGAGGGGGGGGAGCGCGCCGTCGTCGGCGATCTCTTGCAAATCTCGCTGCGCTTTTTGCCATTCGTGTCCTTGTGCGAAGGTTTTCGCGCGCGCGAAAAGCCACAGCATACGGTAGCCTCCTTGCAGGTTTTGTTGCTCCTGTTGCGAGAGTTCTTGCGTCTTTTTTTTGTGTAGAAGGTCGAAGAAGGTTTCGGCAGAGCGGATGTTCTTCTGCCGCTCGCTGTACTGCCATGCCTGCCATGCTGCGAGGCTGAGGAGCGCGAGGACGAGCGTTGCGACAACCTTGATGCGGTGGCGTTTCCACAACGCGCGCAAGCGGTCGTAGGTGAGGGCTTCGTCGACCTCGCGGAAGAGGTCGCTCATGGGAATGTCATGGGAATGGGGATGGGGGGAGCGGTTCGGCGAGGGTTCGTACAGGACTTGTGGCATCGCTTTTGGCGCGCGTGTTGTTGTGCGTGAGCGAGGCAATCTGTGTTAAGATGTCTCTCGACTTTGCGCTGGCTTGGCGGGCATGTCAAGTCTATGTCAAGCCCGTGTCAAGTCCGTGTCAAGTTTTGGAACGATTCTCAAGGAAGGAGGGGGAGAAGAACAGAGGTTTCTGTTGCAACCCGCAGACAGGCATGCAGGAAGAAACTTACGATGTACTGGGAATAGGGCATGCGCTCGTCGATGCCAGCTTTTCTGTAAGCGAGGCGTTTTTGACCGAACAGGGCTTGACGAAGGGGCAGATGACGCTGTGCGACCACGCGCGCCTTGATGCTTTGCGCGCAGCGCTTCCCGAAGCTTCGAGCTTGTCGGCAGGGGGCTCTTGCAGCAACACGCTCGCGCTGTTGGGGGGATTGGGCGCGCGCCTCCGTGCTTGCTATGCCTTCGTCGGCAGGGTCGGCTTTGACGCGCAGGGCGAAAACTTTCGACGCTCGATGGAGCAGAGCAGAATCGAGTGCATGTTGGAGGTTGCAGAAAAGGAGGCGGGTAAAAAGGAGGACGAAAGAAGAGAGTCGACAGGACAATGTCTCGTTTTGGTCACCGAAGATGCGCAGCGTACTTTTGCAACGCACTTGGGGGCGTCCTCGGACATTGTCGCTGCGCGTCTTGACCGCTCCTTGTTGCGTCGATCTCGATACTTGTATTTAGAGGGCTATTTGTTGGGCGGCGAGCAGGGGCGCGAAGTGTTCAAAACCGTAGCAGCGTACAGGCAGGCGTCGAGCGTTCTGTCACTCTCTCTTTCCGACCCGTCGTGCGTGTCCGCCAACCGCGACTTCCTCCTTAGTTTCGTGCACTCGGATGTGGATTTGCTGTTTGCAAACGAGGAGGAAGGGCGGATGCTGTTTTCTCTTTCGCACCTGTCTTCACCGTCGGCGCTGCGCGAGGCATTGGCGGGTTGCTGTTCGGCGTTGGGCTGTCGCGTCTGCTTGACGCTGGGGGCGGAGGGTGCGTTGTTGTTCGACGGCGAGGGCGGCGTGAGCGTCTCTGCGGCGCTGCCTCCTCCGCGCTGTGTCGACACGACGGGGGCGGGCGATGCCTTTGCCGCCGGCATGCTGTTCGGCTTGTCGCAGGGGTGGTCTCAAGCGAGGGCAGGAGCTTTGGCGAACGGCTTGGGCGGTGCGGTCACAAGCGAGGTAGGACCCAGACTCACCGCAGCGTTGCAACCTTTCCTCGATGCCGCAGAGAAGATGTCCTAGAGAAGATGTTGTAGAGAAGATGTTTGTTCTGCCATGACGCGCTTTGACGATCAGGAGCGACTCGACCGCTTGAGGCTTGCGCGTAGCGCCTATGTCGGCCCCATGACCTTTCGGCATCTGCTGGCGCGCTTCGAGACGGCGAGCGAGGCACTGCGCGCGTTGCCGGATCTCGCGCGGCGCGGCGGGCTAAGGGCGAAGATACGAATCTTCTCCGACGCGCAAGCCCGTGAAGAGATCGCGCGCACAGAAAAGCTGGCAGCCAGCATGATCTTTTGGGGAGAAGAGGACTATCCCGCGAATCTGTTCGTTCTCTCCGACGCGCCGCCCTTGATCACAGTATTAGGACATGCGCATCTCTTGCGAAAGGAAGGGCTCTCCATCGTGGGAACGCGCAACGCTTCGGCGAACGGCATGCGCCTCACCGCGCGTTTGGCAGCCTCGTGCGGAGAGGCGGGCTATGTCGTCGTATCGGGCATGGCGCGCGGAATCGATACGGCAGCCAACGGCGCAACCTTGAAAAGCGGCTCGGTCGCCGTCTTGGCGGGCGGCGCAGACCATATCTACCCGTATGAAAACCGCGAACTCTATCGAAAACTGGTGGAAAACGGCGCGATCGTCTCCGAAATGGGACCGGGATTCGTTCCAACAGCTAGACATTTTCCGCGCCGTAACAGAATCATCGCAGGGCTCACAGCGGGAACGCTCATCGTCGAGGCGCCGAGAAAATCGGGCGCGATGATCACAGCTCGCTACGCGCTCGAGCAGGGCAGGGATGTCTTCGCCGTACCAGGGTCGCCACAAGACGAGCGTTCCGCAGGACCCAACGCTTTGCTACGCGACGGCGCGTATCTAGTTGAAAAGGCGGAAGATGTCATCGCCGTCTTGAACAAGGGCAGGACATTGAAAGATGTCTTTCAGGCGCGCAACAGAAGGCAGCAGGCGTTGGCTTTGGACGCAGAGAAAAAATTCGCGCAGAAAAATTTCTCCGAACGCGATATCGACAAACTACGCGACGCTATCCTGTCCTTGTTGGGATTCGAGGCGACGCCTATCGACGACCTGATACACCACCTCGACTCCGACGCGGCTCGTATCAACGCAGCTCTTTTGGAGATGGAACTGGCGGGGAGAGTCGAGAGGGCGGCGGGAAATTGCGTCGCGCGTTGCAGGTAGCGGTACAAAAAAAACGCGCGCGCAAGACAAGGCGAAAAATCCTCCGACTTGGCACGCTACTTGCAACCCCTCTCGCAAGGCAGGAGAAAACACGATCCGAGCGGGAGAAACATCGAATGGACAAGACAGTCAACGCGCATTCCTCGAACGGAGTTCTGGCAAAACAATCCCTGCCTCTTCCGCGCACGCTGTTTTCGGAGGGCGGATCGGTCGTCTTTTCCGAACTCTTGGCAGAATCAACCTTTCGTCCCGAACGTTTCGCGCTCGAGCGCGGCATCAAAAAAGCCGACACCCTGCCTCGCGCAGCGCACAGAGCAGAGCCAACACAAAATCAAAAAGATTGTCTGGATTGCAGACAAGACGACCAAAATAAAATCCTACGCAGCGCGGACAAGAAACACGACCAGGATAACTTAGCGCGCGCGGCGCAAGAACGATCGCTGGAACTATCGAAAAACGAGCAGGATCGGCTGCACAAAAAAACGCACACGCGCGTGGTCGAACAAAGGGTGGTCGAACAAAGGCAAGCACAAGAGCAGCAGTATCGAAGCGAGCAAAACGACAGAATCGCAAGACAACAGCAGGACTCCTTTGACAACGGGCAGGAGGCATACTCGTCCGCGCTACGTTCGTCGAGCGAAGGCGCGTCGAACGAAAGAACGAGCGAAAGAGCAGACTCTCGCAGCGAGCGCACTCGGGCTGTACGCGAAGAGGGTCAAGCAGCGCAAGCCCAAAGCGCGGACACAAGCACAGAAACGCGCGAGCAATCCTC
>JABAAD010000026.1 GCA_014238935.1 Alphaproteobacteria bacterium | reverse complement strand
CGCTCCAGTCGACAAAAATGAATCGGTCAAACATCGTATCAAACTCAGCCATTTGACAATCTCCTCTCAAAACAGCCCCATCCCCACTCTCTCCGTCTCCCCAATATACACACTTCCCTCACCGATGCCAACACCTTCCCACTCCCTTATGTCTTCCCTTTCGCCACCGCTCCGGCTTCTCCAAACACCCTCCCCAAATGCCCCGCCTCTCCCCCTTCGCAACACGCATCGACAACCGATACTCCTTGCTCGTCGCAATCGCCATCCCCCCCTCAACCATCATCTTTGCCAAATCCTCCTCCCCGACAAAACAGCGCGACAGCCAGCGCGCATGCGCGTCTCGAAACAACAACGCACACCTTACCTCTCGACCCCTCACCGCTCCCTCCAACATCCCCGCCAACATCTCCTCCAACATTTTTTTTGCAACCTCTCCACATCGCCAAATCTTCTCACCCTCGCCGCAAATCTGACCGTACTCAGGCGCATCGATCCCCAACAGCCGAACCTCCTCTCCCCCCAAGGTCAACGAATCCCCGTCTACAACCTCCGCAATACCCACAAGAAACGCATCCCCATCCCCCACATTTCTACCTCTACCACTCTCCTCGCTACATCCCGCAAACACCAACGCAACCCCCCCTAAGACTACCCGCACAACAACCCGAAACATCCTCCCTCACCCACTCCCCAAAGTCTTCGACCCCAAAGGATGATCCGCATGCGGATACAACGCATGAGCATGAGTATGAGAATTAGCATGAGCATGGTTATGAGTATGGGCATGGTTATGGTTATGGTTATGAGATTCTTTTCCTACCCCAACTCCCTCGACATGATGATGATGGCTCTCCTGCGCAGCGCCTTGCTCCGCCTCGAAGCCCACCACCCGCTCTCGATACTTGCATAATCCGCAGTTCATCATCGCTCCGTCTCCCGTTTCGATCTCCTCGGCGCGCGCCATAAAGGTAGCGACAACATCCTCCTGACAATCCAAATAGCGCGCCTTCGCAAACACAATGTCACGAAACTTCGATGCTGCCTCGTCCGCCGCCCGATAGATGCGATCGATCAAAACTCCGCAAAACAAAAAATACGGAAAGACGACAACCCTCCCGAAACCCAGCTTTGCAGCGCGCTCCAACGCAGGCGCAACAAGCGGAAAAGTCACTCCCGAATAAGCAACGATTCCCCACCCGAAACCCAACGACTCCCACAAAACTCGCATCAACTTCGCAACATCGCCGTTCGCATCAGGGTCCGAAGAACCCCGACCCACGACAACCAGCAATGTCCCATGCCGAGCCTCAAGGCTGTCCGCCCCCACCCCCGCCATCGCCTCTCGAACACGCTGCGCCGCAGCCGAAAGCATGCGCGCATCCACCCCCAACGGTCGTCCGTAGCGAATCGCTACGCCATGCTTCTGCTCGTAGGCGCGCAACAAGGCAGGAATGTCGTTCTTCGCATGCCCCGCCGCCAGCAACATTCCCGGCAAAGCATCAACCCTGCTTACTCCCTGAGCGCGCAAGGCGTCCAAAGCCTCGCCCAAAGTAGGACGAGCAAACTCCAAAAATCCGTGGGCGAAACACTCGTAGAGAAAGTTTTTTTCCAAAGCGTGCCTTTTCATCGTCGCTGCCAACACGCCGAACTCTTCCACCGCCCCCGCATCCCTGCTGCCATGCCCGCACAACAGCAAGGCGCGCTTTCCCTTTTGTCTCACGACGATTCCGAAGATTTTGCAGGGTTGTCAGATGAAGATTCTGCACCACGAGGGCTAGACGCACCACGACGCAACAAACCCGCGCCGCAGCCCAACAAGAAGCCCGCGAAAAAGACCCCGACAACTAACACCGAAAGCGGCAGACGGAAACCCGCAGGCGTAAAAAGAAGATTCAGACGCACCGCATGCGAATTCATCACCGCAAACAGCACGACGCACAAGACCAAAAGGACAAAGCAGAAACGTTTGACAAGACGCATGGAATACCTCGCAAGATTCCGTTCTTCAACGCGAGCAACTACTCAACGCGAGTGCGTCAAAGTCGCTGCATTCAAACGCCTGTGCAACGCCTCGCCCAAGCGAAAGCGCAACACGCGGCGCGGCGGCAACGCCACCCTCTCGCCTGTGCGCGGATTGCGTGCAAGCGTCCTCTCGCGCAACGCGGTCGAGAAAACGCCGAAGCCGCGCAACTCGACGCGCGCGCCTTGCTCCAGCCCAGCGACCAGTGCCTCCAAAACCTCGCAGACGAGCTCGTCCAAGTCCCGCAAAGGCACTAGTGGATGTCTTTGATGCAAGGCACGAATCAACTCCGAACGCGTTGTCACAAACTCACCGCCAAGAAAGACCAACTCTTCAAGAAAAATGCTCCCCCCGCCACCATAGCGAAGCCGCCGCGCATGCGTCAAGAACAGCCTTGCTGACGGCGTTGTACAAGACGAACGACGGGCGACAAGTCTCGACAAGAAAGGGTCGGCACAAAGGGAGCGCGCGGACGAGCCAGCACGACGACGGGCAGCGACAGCCTTTGGGCTGCGAGAATTTTTGCGAAAGCCTCACGCGCGCCGCTGTCTCGACAGAGCAGCAACGAGACGCCTTTGCGTTGCATCGCGCGCATCTCTTGTCGCACGCTTTGCGCCGAGTAAGGAGGCATCGTACAGAACTGCAAACGGCGCGCGCGGCGCAGACGCAACTTTCGAAGGCGCAAGTGGCAAAGCCTTTGTTGTGAGGCGAAGGAGCGAAGGAGCAATCGGCGCACGGGCAAGCGTCTGGCGAGCGATTCGATTCGCTGCGCTCCCAAGGCGCAGAGGACGCAGCGTCTGTACGACGCGGGCAGAGAGGCGACAAGGCGAGGCAAGGTTTCGTTGGAACAAACTTCGAAGCGTTTCTTTGTACAAAGGCGTGGAAAAGAAGGAGGAAGCAGGCGGAACAAGGGGAGGCTCAAGGCGCGCGTTGCCTGCCGTGCGTTTTCGGAGATTTGTTCTGCAAACGGATGGGTGGCATCGATGAGCGCTGCGACCTTGTTGTCTTGCAACCATTTTTGCAATCCTTTCGCGCCGCCGAATCCACCGCTTCGCACCTCGACATTGGCGCTCGGCACGCGCGGCGAGAGGGTTACGCCCGCCAGCGCATAGACGATTCTCGCGGTGAGTTTTTTTTCGATGAGGTGCGCTTGGAGCGCGTCCGTCGTGCGCCGCGCGAGCGCGCTGCCGCCCAAGACGAGTAGCGTCGTCAAGACGAGATTGCTTTGCGCGAATATCCCTTCGCACCCGCTTTCAACACTCCTTGTTTCAAGGGAGGCGGCGCGAAGGTTTCGCCCTCTGCGGCGTAGTGCAAAGCTTCTACGATGGATTTCAGACGGTCGCCGAAACGCTCGACATACTTGACGGCGGATAGGAAATCGACGACGGAGGCGATCGATTCGGGTTTTTTCGCCATGAACAAAGAGAAATCTTTCAGCAACGAATCGTGCAAGGCATTGATTCGCCGATCCTTCTGCCAAACTTCCAGCGCGCGCGTTGCATCCCACACCCTGCAACACTCGATCACCCCTTGCAGCATTTGCGCTGCGCACGCGCGCAGCTTGTCGATGTCGCCGAACTGCTCGCGGTAAGGCGAATGGGCGAGCGAGCGTCCCCTCTCTGCGATGCTTGCGCAATGGTCTCCGACCGCCTCGAAGGCGTCGCTCACCTTCATGGCGACGATAATGGTGCGAAGGTCGCTCGCCATGGGCTGTCTGATCGCAGCAAGGTTGACGGCGAACTTCTGTACGCGCCGTTCCAAATCGTTCAAGGCTTTCTCGCGTTGAGCGATCTCGTCCATAATCTCGGAGCGGTTTTGCGCGTGCGCGACGCCTTTCTTCGATGTGTGTTTGATCGAGAAGGTTGCGGTGGCAGCATCCAGCTGCTGGGCGACCAACGAGCCCATGCGCAACAGCATGTCGTTGAGTTTTTCGAGCTCTTCGTCGAAGGTGTGGTTGATGTGTTGCGGATCGTCTGACATGGAAGCTCTATCCGATTCTGCCCGTGATATAGCGTTCGGTTTGCTTTCTACGAGGTTTGGTGAAGATTTGTGTTGTCTCGCCCGACTCTACCACGCGTCCCAAGTGAAAAAACACCGTGCGATGCGAGACGCGCGCAGCCTGCTGCATCGAGTGCGTGACGATGACGATGGTGTAGTTTTGCGAGAGCTCGGCGATGAGATTCTCGATGCGCGCGGTTGCGATCGGATCGAGCGCCGAGCAAGGTTCGTCCATCAGAATGATGTCGGGCTGCAAGGCGATAGCGCGCGCGATGCAAAGTCGTTGCTGCTGTCCTCCCGACAATGCGGTTGCCGAATCGTTCAACCTGCTGGCGACCTCTTTTTCGAGTCCTGCGCGTGCGAGGCTTTGGCGGACGATCTCGTCGGTCTGTTTCCTGTTTTGCGCTAGCGCGTGAATGCGCACGCCGTATGCGACATTGTCGTAGATGGACTTGGGAAAGGGATTGGGCTTTTGGAAGACCATGCCGATTCGCGCGCGCAAGGCGACGGGATCGAGGGTCGCCACATTTTCGCCGTCGATGGCGATCTCACCCTCGACGCGGCAGCCCCTGATGACATCGTTCATGCGGTTGATACAGCGCAGGAAGGTCGACTTTCCGCATCCCGAAGGTCCGATGAGCGCCGTCACCTGCTTGCGCGGCACTTCCAGCGCAACTTGGAACAACGCCTGCTTGTCGCCGTAGTAGACATTGACGGCGCGCGCGCGAATTTTCGCGTGCTGTTTTTCGGGTCGCGCGGCGGCTGCGGATTTGTCTGCCTTTCTGTTGTGCGAGCTTTTCATGGAGGTTCGGCGTTGCGTTTATTGTTGTCGTCTTTTCTCGAAGGTTTGTCTGAGGAGGACGGCGATAGCGTTCATGGCGACGAGAAAGAGGAGCATAACGAGAATAGCCGCGGCGGCACGCGACGAGAAGGCGGGATCGGGATGGTCGGCCCACAGGAAGATTTGCACGGGCAGTGCCGTTGACGGGTCGAGGGGGGTCGAGGGAGCTTGGGCGATGAAGGCGACCATGCCGATCATGAGAAGCGGTGCCGTCTCGCCGAGTGCACGCGCCATGCCAATGATGGCGCCGGTGAGAATTCCTGGCATGGCTTGCGGCAAGACATGGTGGAGGACGGTTTGGCTGTGCGATGCGCCGAGCGCGAGCCCTGCGTTGCGAATTCCCTCCGGCACGGCTTTGAGCGCGCTGCGTGCGGTCACGACAATGGTAGGCAATGTCATGAGGGCGAGCACCATGCCGCCGGTGAGCGGAGCGGAGCGCGGCAGCTGCCACCAATTCAGAAAGACGACGAGCCCCAGCAACCCGAAGACGATCGAGGGAACGGCGGCGAGATTGTAGATGGCAACTTCGACGAGCGCACTGAGACGGTTGCGCGGTGCGAACTCTTCCAAATGAACGGCGGTCAATACTCCCAGCGGAAAGGCGAGCAGGAAAGCTGTCAGCAGCGCCCATAACGAGCCCAGCAAAGCTCCGCGGATGCCCGCCGCCGAAGGAACGCGGCTGTCGCTACGGCTGAAGAAGGCGAAGTTGAAACTTCGCGCAACGAGTTCTCTCTTCTCCAAAGTTGCGAGTGCCGCGCGTTGCGCCTCCGACAACTCCTCGAAGGCAACCTCTTCGCCACTCTTTTGGCTACGAAGAAAACGCTCGCTCGAAGAGGAGAGCGCGAAGGAGATCGACAAGGAGGGCGACAAGGAAGTCGACAAGGAGGAGGCAGAAGCGGTGCGTTCTTCCAGCTGTTCTTCTATCCATTCTTCTATCTTTTGTTTCAGCACGAGCGTTGCCAGCGGTGTCAGCAAAGCGCGCCGCGCCCGTCTTTCGCGCGCGTTTGCAGCCCCCCCCAGTTCTGCCGCAAGTGCAGCGTCGAGCAGCTGTCGCGCCACGCCCTCGGAGATCGTCGCCTTCTCCTTCGCCACAAGAGGTCTCTTCTGAAAGCTTTCGGGCAAGTCCGCCCTCAGCGACACCTCGTACTGCGAAAAGGCAGGCAAGGCGCGCGAGACGATGGCAGCAAAGAAGAAGACCAAGAAGCACACGGCAAACGCAATCGCAGCCCTTCCGTAGAAGCGATAGCGACGCTCGGCTCGATAGCGGCGGCGAAGACGCGAATCGATCATTCGTACCGCGCGCCATAGCGTCGCGTCGCCAGCAGAGCGGCGGCGTTGATGACAAGGGTGAGACAGAACAAAAGCATGCCGAGCGCGAAGGCGGAGAGGGTCTTGCTGCTGTCGAACTCCTGATCGCCCGTAAGCAGGGTGACGATCTGCACGGTGATGGTTGTGGGAGCGTCGAGGGGGTTGATCGTGAGCTTGGCAGCCAATCCCGCCGCCATGACGACGATCATCGTCTCGCCTACGGCACGCGAGAAGGCGAGCAACACACCGGCGGCAACGCCGGGCAGGGCTGCGGGCAGCACCGCTTTGGCGACCGTCTCGCTCAAAGTCGCCCCTAGCGCGAGCGAGGCGTGCCGCAGATCCTGCGGCACGGCAGCTAAAGCGTCGTCAGAAAGCGACGAGACGAAGGGGATCAGCATCACGCCTATGACCACCCCTGCTGCGAGTGCACTCTCGCTTGCAACGCTCAACCCCAGCGATTCGCCTAAGTCGCGTACAGCGGGTGCAAGCACCAGCGCTGCAAAAAAGCCGTAGACGACCGTGGGAATGCCGGACAAAACTTCCAATGTCGGCTTGACAAAGGCGCGCGTGCGCGAGCTTGCAAACTCGACTAGGTAGATGGCGGAAAAAAGTCCCACCGGCACGGCGACAAGAAGGGCAATCGCGGTGATCAGCAGTGTTCCCAAAACGACGGGTAGCGCGCCGAAGGCACCCGATGCGCCGATGTCGTCGGCGAACAGAGCGGTCTGCGGGCTCCAGTGCAAACCGAACAGAAAGTCGGCAATCGGAACATCTTCGAAAAAGCGCAAGGTTTCGAACAGAAGCGAGGCGACGATGGCGAGCGTCGTTGCGATGGCGAGCGTCGAGGAAAGTAGCAGAAGCACGCGCAAGGTCGTCTCGACGAAGGCGCGCGCGGGAAAACTCGGCGGCGCTAGATGCACGAAGGCAAAAACGCTGCAAGCAGCAAGCAGCGTGCATAGCCCGATAAGGACAAGCGGCGAGGGAGCTCCTACGGACAGGGGCAGGGAGAAGAAAGAAAAGAAAAGGAAGCTTGCAACCGCCACGATGCCTCCCGTCGTCAGACTGGCTGCGGGAAAGCTGTAGGCATCGCGCCGTGTCCGTCCTCTCCTTGTCTTGCCACTTTTGCCCTTGGCGAAAGCATGACGGCGAGCGAAGGCGTGCAGGCAGAACACGAGTCCTGCGAGTGCAAAGATGATCGCTAAGCTCGCGTAAAGCATCTTGCTGAGGGGAGAGGCACGGTTCGCAAGAAAATCTGTTCGATGCTTTAGCGCAAATTTTTGGCTTCAACTCCACGGCGCGAGGCGACGGCTTGACGCACGCGCGCGAGCTCTTGCGAAGAGAGGGGGATCAGTCCCTCGTCTAGCAGGAAGCCGTCTTCTCCCATAGATTCGTCCGAAAGGAACATGTCGACATAGGCTTGCAGCGTCGGAGATTGTTCCAAGTGCGCTCCCTTGACATAGAAGTACAAGGCGCGCGCGACGGGATAGCTTCCGTCGGTGATATTTTCGAAGGTGGGAGCAACCTTGTTCCCGCCCTTGTTTATGGCGAGTCCTCTTAAGATGGCGCGGTTTTGTTCTAAAAAGCTGAAGCCGAAAATACCGAGCGCGTTCGGATTGCGTCTCAACTTTTGAATGATCAGATTGTCGTTCTCGCCGCTGTCGATGTAGGCACCGTCCTCGCGCAAGGCGTAGGCTGTTCGCTTGAAGTTTTTCAAGTCGCTCTTCCGCAACGAAGCCAATCTCGGAAAAGAGCGTGCGCCTTCGTCCATGACGGTTTCGACGAAGGCGACGCGCGTGCCAGAGGTAGGAGGCGGTCCCAACACTTCGATCTTGAGCGC
>JABAAD010000025.1 GCA_014238935.1 Alphaproteobacteria bacterium | reverse complement strand
GCCCACGACGACCGCAGGACGAAACTTCCTCAGAAGGTAGAAGGATTGAACGAGCCCTAAGAACAACAGAAATACGGCAGCGACGAAGCGAAATCCTCTTCTGCCGCTCACGCCCGCGGCGAAGATGCGGTAGAGCGAAAGACGAGCCAAACTGCCGCTCAAGGGTAGCGCGCGGCGGTCGCCGATCAGCGCGAGGCGATAGCGACGTTGTTTGCGCATCGCCTCCATGAAGGCGAGCGCAGGAAAGATGTGTCCGCCCGTGCCACCTGCAGCGACGACGACGAGCTTTCGTGTCTCTGCTGTCATGGTTGCCACTGCGGCGACGACGGCGCGTGCGTGCGCGTTAGGCTGAGGAGGCAGCCGAGAGTGATGCCCAAGGCGCATAGGGAGGATCCGCCCGCCGAAATCCATGGCAAAGTCGTGCCTTTCGGCGGCAGTAGTCCCAAGGCAGAGCCCATGTTGATGCTCGCCTGACAAACGACCTGCGTCAACAATCCCGTCGCCGCCAAAAGAGCGAAAGAAGAACGCATCGCGCGCGTGCGTAGCAAGACGCGCCAGCCCAAAGTCGCGTAGAGGAAGACGACGAGCAAGGCGATGACGATCCCCAGTTGTTCGCCGAGCGCGACGAAGACGAAGTCGCTTTGCGGATCGAAGAGCCTGCCTCCTGCTTTGCCGATTCCCAAGCCTCGTCCGAACATGCCTCCGTCCATCAGAAGCTGCAAGCCCAGCGACACCTGATCGCCGCGCGAAGACACCGTGCTCAACGAAAAGGCGAGGAAGGCATCGACGCGCTCGGCTACATGCGGCAGCAGCCAATACAAGCCCAACCCCGCCGTCGGCAACGCGATGCTCCATGCGACCATCGCCGAAAAGGACATGCCCGCGACAAACCACATGCCGAGCAAACTCAAGGTTAACAACAAAAGCTGTCCGACATCGGGTTGCAAGAAAAGCACCACTGCAAGAGGTACATACAGCGCAAGCACGCACCAAAGCCACGCGCCGTTGCGGTCGCTCTCCAAGTAGCGCGAAAAAAGGGCGGCAGCCAAGACGGCAAACGAAGGCTTCAAAAACTCCGAGGGCTGCACAGAAAAATATCCTAAGGAAAGCCACCGTCGCGCTCCGTAGTAGGGCTCGGCTACGAAAAACAACAGCACAGAAAGGCTAAAGAAGACCAACAAAACAAAAAGCGCGCAACGCACCACCATAACCCGCTCGCTCACGCTGATGACAAGCGCGAGCGAAAGGCTTGCTGCCACGAACACGCTGTGTTTGATGGCGAGCGTGTAAGGGGCAAGTCCGAACTTTTTGCCCAAAAGAGGGCTCAAGCCGAACTGTACCAGCAACCCGAAGAAGCACAGCAGAGCTACGCACCCCAACAGCCAGCGATCGAGGCTCAACCACCAGCGCACGATACACAACAGCATCCCGCCCCCCGTGTTTGCCAAACTTGTGTTTGCCACTGTTTTTGTGTTTGCTAACATTGTCACGATGCTTCTGCCTTTGTGCTTTCCAACGCCGAGACGAGGGTGGAAAAGTGTTCGCCGCGCTCTGCGTAGTTTGCGAAGTGGTCGTAGGAGGAGCAGGCGGGAGAAAGCAACACGACGGCAGGCGATCCCGCCACCGCCGCCGCGCGCGCACGAGCCGCCGCTGCCGCGAAGGCTTGGTGCAGCTCTTCGAAGGAGGAGCTGGGAAAACAACCCTCGAAGTGAGTCGACAAAGCCTTCCCGCTCTCGCCGAAGAAGTAGCCCGAATCGACAAAATTTTGTTCTCCCACAAAGGAAAGCAGCTCCTCGAACATGGGACGCATCTCCCCCTTCAAACGTCCGCCCGCGAGCCAAAAAATGCGGCTGTCCGTGTAGGATGCCAAGGCGTGCAAAGCTGCATGCGGATTAGTAGCTTTGCTGTCGTCGACATAGCGTACGCCCGCGACCACGCCCGTCTCGCGCATACGGTGCGGCAGTCCGTCAAAGTCGGCAAGGGCGGCGACGATCCTCTCAGGGATCATACCCACAGCCCTCGCCGCCGCGTAAGCCGCGGCGATGTTCTGCCCAAAGTGGATGCCTTGTAAGTGCGCGCAAAAAGGCACGGCGTAATTCTCGCTTGTTTGCTCGCTGTCGTCGTAAAGCCGTCCCCCCTCTACCCACACGCCGCCCGGACACGCGTGAAAACCCGAGACGGGCACGACGCGCAATCCCGCTTTTTGCAGCGCCAGAAAGGTGCGTTGCGCATGCGCATCATCGATGCCGCAGATCACAAGATCCTCCGCGCTCGAGTTGCGCGCAACGCGTATCTTGGCTGCGATATAGGAGGAAAACGAATCGTAGCGATCCAAATGATCGGCGGCGATGTTCAACAACACGCCGATCGAGAAGTGTGCCTTGTCGATGAGATCCAGCTGAAAGGAAGAGAGTTCCAAGACGATGTCGGCACCCTCGCCTTCGTCGCGCATCGCCTCGAAAGAGAGGACGGGCAATCCCAAGTTTCCGCCGACCTGAACCCTTCTGCCGCAGGCGCGGTAGAGATGACCGAGCAACGCGGTCGTCGTCGACTTGCCGTTTGTTCCCGTGACACCCGTGATTCGCGCCTTCGGACAAGTTTGCCACAACAGCTCGATATCGCCCACAACGGGCTTGTTCCAAAAGTGCGCGTTCCGCACCACCTCGTGCGACAAAGGCACGCCCGGCGCAACGACGAGGCAGGAGCTGTCGCGTATTGGCTCGTCGCCGCTCAAGTCTTGCACCGCCACGCCCTCGGCGGAGGCTTTGTCGCGTGCATCGGGGAGGTCGTCCCACGCGCAGACAAGCGCTCCGCCGCGCTTGAGCGCACGCGCGCAGGAGAGCCCTGATGAGCCCAGCCCCAAAAGACAGACCGTCTTGTCGCGGTAGCTCGTCAAGGAAATCGGTGAGGTGGCAGCGGACATGGAAGAGAGACGCCTCAACGAATCTTCAGGGTCGCAAGTCCCAGCAACGCGAAGAGGATCGAGATGATCCAAAAACGAATCACGATCGTCGACTCCGACCACCCCCGTTGCTCGAAGTGATGATGCAGCGGAGCGATCGAGAAAACACGTTTGCCGAAAATTTGGAACGAGGCGACTTGAACGATGACGGAAAGGGTTTCCAGCACGAACAAACCGCCGACGATGCCCAAGACGATCTCGTGTTTTGTGAGGACGCCCATCGCGCCCAAGGCGGCACCCATCGAGAGCGATCCCGTGTCGCCCATGAAGATTCTCGCGGGCGGCGCGTTGAACCACAGGAATCCCAAGCACGATCCGACCAAGGCGGCGCACATCACGCCCAGCTCGCCCGCATCGGGAATATAGAAGATGTTCAAGTGCTCGGCGTAGATCGCATGTCCGCTCAGGTAGGCGATCAAGCCGAAGCTTCCCACCGCCGCGATCAGAGGACCGGTGGCGAGACCGTCTAACCCGTCGGTGAGGTTCACCGCGTTCGCGCTGCCGATGACGAGGAACAAAGAAAGCAGGAGATAGAAGAGTCCCAACTCGAAGACAAGATCCTTGAAAAAGGGCAGGGCGAGATCCGTCGCAAAGGAAAGCTGGCTGTGCCAAAGGTAGAGTGCGCACACGCTGCCTGCGATCGAAAGCTCGACGACGAGCTTGACGCGCGCCGGAATACCTTTCGAAGCGTGGCGAATTTTGCGGATGTCGTCCCAAAAGCCGACGAATCCGAAGCCCCAAAAGAGCAGCAGCACGATCCAAACGCTGCCAACATTCAAATCTGCCCAAAACAGGATCGAGAGCGTCGAGGATACGAGAAGCAACACTCCTCCCATCGTGGGCGTTCCTGTTTTCGATAGGTGCGTCTTCGGAACGTCTTCGCGCACCGTCGTTCCGCCTTTTTGCATCGTGCGCAGCTTGGCGATCAGCCAAGGTCCGAGCGCGAAGCTCAACAGCATCGAGGAGAGCAGCGCCCCGCCGCCGCGAAAGCTCAGGTAGCGAAAGAGGTTGAAGAGGATCGACACATCCGCGTAGCCTGAAAGGTAGGTTGCCATCGTGAGAGGTCTCCTTCGGGAAAGTCAGTATCCGTGCCCGACGGCGCGTTGTTCCAAGTAGGAGACGCTCGTCGCCATCTCGCTACCGAGCGAGCCCTTGACGAGCAGCGTATCCCCGTCCTTCAGCCGCGCAAAAAGGGTGTTTGCAAGCGCGCCGACATCAAAGCTGTGCGCACCGCGTTTGTGGCGCGGCAGAGCCTTGTAGAGCATCTCGCTCAGCGCACCGCAGGTAAAGACGAGGTCGCAGCAACGCGCTGCGTACGAAGCGAGTTCGGCGTGCAAACGCGCACCCTCCGCCCCCAGCTCGAGCATGTCGCCGAGCGCGGCGAGACGGCGCGGCGGAAAACGAGAGAGTACCGCAAGCGCGTTCCGCACCGCGAGCGGCGAGGCGTTGTAACTCTCGTCGATCACGCGGATGCGTCGAAGAGGTTGCGAGAGGGAAAGACGCGCAACCTTGCCGCGTCCGCGCGGCGAACGCAGCTCTGCAACGCAGCTCAAAAGAGATTGGGAAAGAGCAACGCCCACAAGACCGAGAAGGTCGCACACCGCAAAGGCACACAAGCTGCCGAGTGCACGCGCATAGCCTCGTCCTCCCGCTTGCCACCGAAATTCTCGTCGTCCTTGTCCTTGTTCTTGTTCTTGCAAACAAGTGCCGTGCGCGGGAAAGGTCGCGCACACAGAGACCGAATCTTCGTCCGTATCAAGACTGTCGCGGCACTTCTGCAAGACATAGTCGCTTGTTTCTTCGCTGCCGAAAAAGGCAAGACGCGGAATGCCCGCAGCCTCCGCCTTCGCGCGCAAACGCGAAGCGTAAGGCTCGGATGCGGGAAGCAAGGCGGCATCGCTCACCCAGTCCAGCAACTCCGCCTTTGCGTCGCAAACGGCAAGTTCGTTTTCGAAAAATTCCAAATGCACAGCGGCGACCGAAGTGATCACACCGACATGCGGGCGCACCCAAGCGCCGAGTCGCGCGATCTCACCTGCGTGATTCATACCCAGCTCGAAGATGCCGTAGTCCGAATCGCGTGCCATACGCGCGAGCGAGAGCGGAACGCCGATGTGGTTGTTCAAGTTGTCGTGGCTCGCGCTCACCTTGCCCGGCAGCGTCTCTTGAAGGATTTTTCGCAGCATTTCTTGGAGCATCGCGCGCAGCGAGGTTTTTCCCAAGCTGCCCGTGATAGCAACGATGCGCGCGCTCGTGCGTCCGCGTGCATAACAGCCGCAACGCACCAACGCTTGCTCGGCATCCTCCACCTCCAACAAGCGTCCCTCGAACTTGCCCGCTGCCTCGTTCGACAAAGACACCGAGCCCGCTGAGGCGACCGCACAAGCAGCGCCGCGCTCGAGGGCTTGTTCGACGAACCGACTTGCATCGAAACGCTCGCCTTTCAGCGCAAAAAACGCATCTCCCCGTTCGAGTGTGCGCGAGTCGATAGAGACACCGCTCACCGCAGGGCTGCCGCCCGAAAAGCCCAACGCGTGCGCTAGCTCGTTTTCTTCGTAGAGCATCAGCTTTTTTCCAACGCCGAACAATCCATACGCGCGAGCAGCTCGCGCACGACGGCAGCGTCGTCGAAGGGGATGAGCGTCTTCCCTTTGATCTGTCCCTGCTCGTGTCCCTTACCCGCAACGATCACAACATCGCCCGCTTCCATCTCGCCGAGCGCATGCTCGATGGCTCGTTTGCGCTCGCCGATCTCCTCGTAGGCGACCCCCTTGTCTTGCAAGGGACGGATGATCGCCGCGCGAATCGAGGCGGCATCTTCGCCGCGTGGATTGTCGTCGGTAACGACGATCTTGTCGGCCAGCTGTCCCGCGATCTTTCCCATCAAGGCGCGCTTGTCGCGGTCGCGCTCGCCACCGCATCCGAAAACGCAGCAAAGTCTGCCACTCAATTCTTCTCCCTGTGCTTTTGCTATGCGGCGACCTTCGCGCAAAACTGCCTCCAAAGCTTGCGGCGTGTGCGCGTAATCGACATAGACGCGCGCGCAAAGGCGAGGATGCATAAATCGCTCCATACGACCGCGCGCGCAACGCAGTCCGCGCATCGTCTCGCGTAGCCACGCCGCATTCCAAGCTCCCCCCTTGTCCGTGACAAAGAAGGCTGCGAGTGCCCCCAAAAGATTGTGCAACTGAAAGGACTCTTCGAAGCCCGCCTCAAGCCCCTCCAACACGATCTCCCTGTCGCCGCAAAACTTCTTACAACGCAAGCGCAAGGAAAATCGCGTCCGTCCTGCTTGGCATCCCTTTTGACGCACAACATCGAACGCTTGCAAGGTGTCGTCTGCAGGAAAGTCCGCCCCCTCGTCGGCGATGTGCGTTTGCATGACCTTCACCTTCTTGTCCGTCGCTTTCTTGTCCGTCGCTTTCTTGTCCATTTCTTGTATCAGCTGTTGAGCGAAGGGATCGTCCTTTGGCACGATCATCCACCCTCCCTCTTCCAGCAGCTCGAAGAACAAACGCGCTTTCGCAGCTCGGTATGCCTCCCAGCTTTTGTGGTAGTCCAAATGGTCGCGCGAAAAGCCAGTCAGAACGCACGCATCAAAACGCAGTCCGTCGAGCCGATGCTGCGCCAAGCCGTGGCTGGATGCCTCCAGCGCGCAATGCGAGATGCCCTCGTCCGCCAAGTTTGCAAGCAGGGCGTGTAGCACCATCGGCTCGGCGGTCGTGAGTCCTCCTTCTTTCTTCTCGTCGAAGAGGTTGTTTTTGCGTCCCACCCCTAGCGTTCCGAGTGATGCGCTTTTTGCGCCCGCAGCAAACCACATTTGTTGGAGGAAAAACACGCTGGAGGTTTTTCCGTTCGTCCCCGTCACACCGACGAGCGTCTCGGGCTTCTTCTGCCACCACGCCGCCGCCAGCTCCGCGTAACGCTTGCGCGGATCGTCGCACTCCAACCACAGCACCTCGTTTGAAATCTGCGCGGGTTTCTTGGCAGAACCCCTCTCCGCCAACACGGCGCATGCACCGCGCGCGAGTGCCTGCTCGATATAGTCTGCGCCGTTTGCTCTCTCGCCGTTGAGCGCGGCGAAAAGCCAGCCCGCCTGCACCTTGCGACTGTCGCAAGACAAGCCCTCGATCTGCTTTACGACCGCTTCGTTTGTCCAAACTGTCTTCGTTGCGGTCATCTTCGTTACGGCGTCTCCTCCGCTGTGCGCGACGACGATTGTTGGCTCAAGGTCGTAGGACTTTTGTCCGCTTGCAGATCGTTGCGTCGAATGCCGCGCGCGACGATCACATCGCGGAAAATGGCTTTAATGGCGCTCGTCATCACGCGCGAAGCGTTGATGGCACCCAAGTCGGTGCTGTCGCTGCGGGGTTCGTCCAGCATCGTAAAGACGACATAGCGCGGCGCATCGATCGGCACGATGCCGATGAACGAAGAGACGACCTTCTCGTGTCCATAGGCGATCCCTTCGACAGTGCGCACGGGCTTTTCCGCCGTGCCAGTCTTGCCGCCCAAGGCGTAGCCGGCAACGCTTGCGCGTGCTCCCGTTCCGCGCTCGATGTTTTCAAAGAGCAAGCGGCGCAACTTACCGACCGTTTCTTCCGACAAAACGCGCGTGTGCAACTGTTTGCTGCGCGCCCCCTTGACGATCACAGGCGAGCGCACGATACCGTCGCTCACCAGTCCCGCAACGGTGCTTGCCAAGTGCAGCGGCGAGACGGCGATTCCGTGTCCGAATCCGATCGTCATGGTGCGCAGCTCTTCCGAGCCCGAAGAGAGCAACGGCCGGCTCTTTCCCTCGAAGGCGACAGGCAAGACATCCAGCATGCCGAAATCCGACAGGTAGCGTTCCTGCAACAACGCCCCCAAGTCGCGCGCGATCAGCGCGGCGCCGATGTTCGAAGAATAGATAAAAATTTCTTCCAAGGTCAGAGGACGCGCACTCTGTTTGATGTCGGAGATCTTCTTGTTGGCAAAAACGATGGGTTCGCGCACATCGTAGAGACTCTCCGTTGAAGCGACGCTGCTCTCCAGCGCCATCGCCACGGTCAGAATTTTGAAGATCGAGCCCAACTCGTAGTTGCCTTGCACAACGCAGTTGAAATACTGCGAGGGCGTGATCTTCGAAGGACGATGCGGATCGTAGACGGGCAACGAGACCAGCGCCAAAATCTCTGCGCTCGTAGCGTCCAAGATCACGCCGCACGCCGCGCGTGCCTCGTGCGCGACATAGGCGTGTTCCAAGTGTTTGCGCAGAATATGCTGCA
>JABAAD010000024.1 GCA_014238935.1 Alphaproteobacteria bacterium | reverse complement strand
ACGATCGCCTCCAAGTCGGCGTGCATTTGCGTTGTGAAGGCTTGCGTGTAGCGAACGAATGCTATTCCTGGCACGAGCGACGATATGTTGATGTCTAGCAGATCTTTTCCTGAAAGTTTCAGCTGCAAATCCAGCGTCGAGGGTTCTTTCACGGTCATGGAGACGACCTTTGCGCCGAGCCTGCCGTTGAAGGTTGCAATCGATGTTTGAATGTTGGCGATCGCCGCATCAAACCCCGCCTGCAAGGCGAGCAGATATTTCGCTGCCGTCAACTGCCCTTCTAGCAGCATGAAGTCGCTGGCGGCGCGATCGAGCGCGCTGTTGTCCAGCAGCAACGCTTCTGATGCTTCGATCGTTTTGCGCGGCAAAGCAAAGTCTATCTCCTCGCGGCGCTTAGCGCTATCCTGATAGATGTAGGAGAAAGATACCTTTTTGCCCTTGTCCTGTTTGTCAAACTGCAACTGCTTCGCTGCTGAGGGCGTCGGCGCAAGCACTCCACTCAGCAGCAGCAACCACAGCCCTACCACCCAACAGATTAAACCTCGACGCATCGTTCTTTTTCTTGCCGTTGTTCTTATGCCTTTCTCCCAATTTTCCAAAGCATAGACAAAAACGACCTCCGTGCAACCTTTTTGACAGGAGCAGTCGTTTGTCTCGGCTCTCGCCTTGTGCTAGGGTGAGCGCGACATGGCTTTGATCGACAACACAAGCATCGCCCTCCACCCATGAAAATCGGCGTTCGACGCTCGCAATACTTTCTGCCGACGCTGCGCGAAGAACCTGCGGAAGCCTCGATCGTCTCGCACCGCCTGATGCTCCGCGCAGGTCTGATTCGCCAAGCGAGCGCAGGGCTCTACAACTGGTTGCCGCTGGGCTTTCGCGTCTTGAAGAAGATCGAGTCCATCGTGCGCGCGGAGCAAGATCGTATCGGCGCGCACGAGTGTCTTATGCCGACTATTCAATCGGCAGAGCTGTGGAAGAAATCGGGACGCTACGACGATTACGGCAAGGAGATGCTGCGCATCACCGATCGCCATGGCGCGCCCCTGCTGTATGGACCTACGAACGAAGAGGCGATCACGCAACTCTTCGCGGATACGGTAAAAAGCTACAAGGATCTTCCGAGCCGTCTGTATCACATGCAGTGGAAGTTCCGCGACGAGATTCGTCCTCGCTTCGGCGTCATGCGCGCACGCGAGTTTTACATGAAAGATGCCTATTCCTTCGATGCCGACGAAGAACGGGGTATGGCTTCCTATAGGGCGATGGCGGTCTCCTACCTGCGCCTCTTCGAACGCATGGGACTGACGGCTGTGCCGATGCGCGCCGAGACGGGTCCTATCGGCGGCGACAACAGCCACGAGTTCGTCGTCTTGGCGGAGACGGGCGAGAGTGCCGTCTATTGCGACCGTACCCTTTTGGAACAAAGGTGGCGGGACGCCTCAGGAAACGACGCCAAAGCACACGCCGATATTTTTGCGCGCGCCACCTCCTGCTACGCAGCCACCGACGAGGAGCACGACGCCGATCGTTTCGCCCGAGAAGTTCCCGCCGCGCGCAGAGTGGAGACGAGAGGCATCGAAGTTGGACATGTGTTCTTTTTCGCCGACAAGTACTCGCGTCCGCTGGAGGCGAGGGTGGCAACGCAACAAGGCGACAACATTCCCGTTGCGATGGGATCGTACGGGGTCGGCATTTCACGGCTAGTCGCCGCCGCCATCGAAGCCTCGCACGACGCGGACGGCATCGTTTGGCACGATTCTATCGCTCCCTTCTCCGTGGGCTTGGTCTCGCTCGCGCTGGACGAGCAAGGTCGAGGCAAAGCGGACAAGCTCTACGAAAGCCTGTGCCGTGAGGGTATCGAGACGCTCTACGACGACCGCCTCGATGCGCGCGCAGGCGTGAAACTCAAAGACATGGACTTGGTAGGCTTGCCGTGGCAGATCACGCTCGGCGACAAGAACCCCAAAGACAGCGTCTTGCTCAAACGACGCTGTGGCAACAAGAAACAAACCCTGCCCCTAGACAAAGCGCTCGCCAAAGTGCGAGAGAGCCTGAGGCGGACAAGAACCCATGATCCCGTCTTCGACTGAACGCTTCGTCGCTTGGCGCTATCTGCGTGCACCGCGCAACGAGGGCATCATCACGCTGACTAGCGTGTTTGCGCTGGTGGGCATCGCGCTGGGCGTGGCAACACTGATCGTCGTCACTTCGGTGATGAACGGCTTCCGCGAAGAGTTGTTCGAACGCATGCTGGGTTTTACCTCTGAGGCTTTGATCACAGTGCCTGGCGACAAGATCGACGATCCCGAACAATGGAGCAAGAAAGCACAACAAGATTTGCAAGTGCGCTCTGCCACCTCGCTGGTCGAAGGGCAGGCGCTGTTGAGCGTGCGAGGTTATTCGACAGGCGTTTTGCTACGCGGACTTTCTGCTGCAAGCCTGCCGCACAAACCCCGCCTCTTCCGCTCGCTTTCTGCGCAAGCGCGCGCCGACTTTGCCGAAGCTAAGGGTGCGCTGATCGGAGAACAGCTGGCACTGCGGCTAGGGCTTGAGTTGGGAGACGATCTCGTCCTCCTTGTGCCGCAAGGGGTTCCGACCGCCTTCGGCAGCCTTCCGAACGAATCGACGCTGCCGCTGGTCGGCATTTTCAAGACCGAAATCTACGAATACGACAACGGCTTCGTGCTGCTGCCGCTTACGCGCGCGCAAAACCTCCTCGGCTACGGACAGAGCGTCGATTCGATCGAGCTGCGCTTGCAGCATCCCGAACATGCTGCCTCCGTCCAAAGACGCTTGCAAAAGCTGCTGCCGAAAAAATTCGCCGTTCGCACTTGGCAGGAACAACACTCCAGCCTGCACGAAGCGTTGATCGTGGAGCGCAATGTCATGTTTCTCATTCTGACGCTCATCGTCCTGATCGCCGCCTTCAACATCGTCTCGGGACAAGTCATGCTGGTGCAAGACAAGCGACAGGGCATCGCCGTTCTGCGCTCGCTTGGCATGAGTCCGAACGCTGTTTTGCGCATTTTTCTTGCCATCGGTTGCTCGATCGGAGTGACGGGAACTTTCTGCGGTGCGCTGTTGGGACTGGCTTTTGCAAACAACATCACCTCTATCGAGAGGCTCATCGAGCGTCTCTTCGGCATTCGGCTTTTTCCCTTCGATGTCTACTCGCTACCCTCGCTGCCTTCACGCATCGATCTCACGCAAGTGGTCGTCATCCTTGCGCTAGCCGTCGCCGTAAGTTTTGCGAGCGCGCTCTATCCGGCAAGGCGTGCAGCAAAGCTTTCGCCGATCGACATCCTCCGTAGCTCGTGAGTCAAAAGTTCGAGCGTCTTTCGTCGCACGCGAGTGCCACCGCCGCGCTTGTCTTAGACAAGGTTTCGCAAAGGTTCGACATTCGTTCCGAAGTCGGTCTGCAAGTTTTGGACGAAGCCTCGCTGACCTTGCGCAAGGGTGAGAAAGTCGCTCTCAGCGCGCCCTCAGGCAGCGGCAAATCGACGGTGCTGCACATCGCGGCGCTGCTCGCCAAGCCCACGGCAGGTTCGGTCACCTTGGCGGGAGAAAACCTCGATCCGAACAAGAAGAGCTTTCAGGAACGCGCGAGCAACCTGCGCGCTCGCCATGTCGGGTTCGTCTACCAGTTCCACCACTTGCTGGACGAGTTTTCCGCGCTAGACAATGTCGCCTTGGCGGCGAGAATTCTCGGCGCAAAACCCGAAGCAGCCCGCGCACGAGCACAAGAGATGCTCTACCGCGTCGAGCTGGCGGATCGCTTGCACCATCGTCCGAACCAGCTTTCGGGCGGAGAGAGGCAACGCGTTGCGATTGCGAGGGCGCTTGTCAACGATCCTTCGTTATTGTTGGCGGACGAGCCCACGGGCAACTTGGATGCCAAGCTGCGGCTTTCGGTCTTCGAGTTGATGATGGAAATGTCCGAGGATAGGGCTGTGCTGGTGGCAACCCACGACGCAAATCTTGTCAAGGGTGTCCAACGACGCATCACACTGAAGGACAAGAAGATCGTTCCTGCTCGGTGAGCAAGCCCTTTTCGCATTTTTGCTTGAGGTGAATCTTTTATCTCATGGGAGGAAGTTGGAAGTTAAGACCGGCTCCCCCGTTGTTCTGTTTTTGTCGGGGGAGCCGGCCAACTGTCGCACGCATGGAAAGGGCAAGAGAGAAGAAGGAACCACACGCGCGAACCTCGTCAACAAAGCGTGGCTTCTCTTCGCACGCTTCGCTGTTCTTTGAGCGTCATCTTCGATGCAAACTCGATCCCCTCCCCAGTTCTGTCAGACGTTCCACCAGACACGCCAAGGTCGGGGCTGCCGAGGCACCGTTCAAGGCTTCCTCGTTCGAGGGGTTACGAAACCCTTCGTGTGCCAAAACTTCCAAATCTTGCATCGCTCCCTCGAAATCTGCGCTCAGCGCGGGCTCCGAGTACAACACCGTATCTTCTGACATGCTTTCTACCTCTGTTCTTCGCTTCAGTTTTTCTCTTGCGCCTTCTTGTCCTGTGAAGGGTGTCGCCTTGTTTGTCTTTTCTTTTCATCGCAAGAGTTGTGCCAACAGAATTTTTTCAACGATATCAATACTTTACGAAGATTTTTCTTTCTGCCTCGATACCAAGCTTTCCATCGTCAAAAGCCTTCCCCCCGCGGCGCGTGCATCGGCGGGGTCGTGGGTGACGAGAAGGGTCGGCACGCGTCGCTCTTTGATTCTGGCGAAGACGAAGCGACGAAAGCTGCGGCGCAGAGGCAAATCCAGCTTTGAGAAAGGTTCGTCCAACAGCAGCGCGCGCGGGTGCGCCAAGAGGCAACGCATCAACGAGACGCGCGCTTTCTGACCGCCCGAAAGACTATGCGGATCGCGCGATTGCAAACCCGCCAGCTCTGCCTGCTCCAAAGCCTCTGCAACGCGGACGCGTATCTGGCGTCGAGAAACACCCCCAGTTCTTGCGGCAAACGCCAAGTTCTCGCCGACCGACATGTGAGGGAAGAGCAAGTCCTCCTGAAACAACAGCCCGACGCGACGCAGGTGGATGGGCAGCGCGCTGATCTCCTCGCCGTCCAAGAAGACCCGCCCGCAAGCGCGAAAGGCGGGCGAGAGTCCGCCGCACAAATACGAGAGCAACGACGATTTTCCCGATCCGCTCGCCCCCATGAAGACGACGATCTCGCCGCGCCCGACGCGCAAATCGAGCGCGCGTACGAAGCACTGCTCTTCCAAGAAAAGCGAAATACCCTCCAAGCGCAACCCCTCTTCGCTGCCTGTCGCTCGTCCGCTCATCGATCTCGCTTGCATTCCTCCCTCGCCCTCAGCTGTAGAGTCCCTTCATGAATGCACGTTTGCGCCAAACGATTCGCGGCACGACCAGCGCTACCATAAAGAAGAGACAAGGCAAGGCTGCCTGCAACAACGCAAACGCACCGACGATGCGCCTATCCCCCCCTGACGAAAGCGCGACCGCCTCGCTCGTCAAGGTTGCATAGCGTCCCGCACCGATCAAGAGCGTCGGCGCGTACAGCGCAATCGAGACGGAAACTCCCAAGGCAAACGCGGTCAGCAGAGGCTTCAACAACAACGGCAGCGTCACGCTCACGAGCCTTCGTGTAGGCGAGCAACCCAAGCTTTCTGCGGTCAAGGCAAAGTGTTGCTCCAAGCCGCGCCAAGATCCGCTCAGCGAAAGAAACACATAGGGCAGGACGAACAGCATGTGCGACCAAACAAGAATGAACCAGCTCGCCTGCGTTGCGAGCGAAAACAGCAGGATCTGAATGCCGAACAAAAACGAGGTTTGCGGCAACAGCAACGGCAAGTAGAGAGCGAGCATCGCCTTGTCTTGAACATTATTTCGCGCTTTGTTTTGTGCCTTGTTTTGCCTCCTTTTCCAACGACGCGATTTGCGCCGCGACTCTTGTTCCAAGCACAGCACGCAGAGCAGCAAGGCGCAGCCCGCCGCTGCCAAGGCGAGGGTGAGCGAAAGCCACAAGGGTTGGAGCAAACGATCGAACCGATCGCTCCACAAGGAGAGCGTCCATTCGTCGGGCAAGGCGGAAGGAAAACGCCATGTTGTTGTTTTTGCGAAAGACCACAGGGGCAAAATCGTGATCGCAAGCAATCCGAGCAAGCAGACGAGTATCCCGCTAGCGCCGGCAAGCGTGTCGTTGCAACGGTTCACGAACTTTGTGGCAAAGCCTTGCATTTTGCGTGCTTGCAAGCTTGCGCGCCACCCCTTCTCGACCATTTTTTCGCCGCCGCGCCATACAAGGATCGCGCCTGCCACCATCAGCACCTGAAACAGAGCTGCGGCGGCGGCTGTGGGTTGATCCAGCAAATCGGGAGCGTTCGTCAACGCCAACAATCGCTCGGCAAACAATCCTGGGCGCGATGGAGCAAGCGTCAAGGCTACCTCCAAATTTGTCAGCGCAAACGCCAAGACAGCGTAAATCGGAAGACGCAGGCGTCGATACAGCATCGGCAAGACGCCGTGGCAAAAGGCTGCACGGCGTGCGTAGCCCAAGCCCTGCGCGACAAAGAGGGTGCGCGAAGTGTTGGCGGCGTTCTCGGCGGAGAGCGTCATCAGAAACAGAAACGGCACCTCCTTGACGACGAGCGCGATCACATACTCGATGCCGTAAGGATCGGGGCTCAAAAGCCACGGCGGGGGCTCGTCGAATCCCGTCAGCCAAGGAGAGAGCAAGCGTAAAAACCACCCGCTGGGAGCAAAAAGAAATCCCACCCCCAACGCAATCGCTGCGTGCGGAACGGAGAGCAACGGCGCAAGACAGCGACGCAAAAAGCGCATCACGACACTCTCGCCGAAGGAGGCAAACAGCGCAAAGACGATGAGACACGAGACCAACGTCGCTCCCAAACCGCAACCCAGCGTGAGAAGGATAGAATCGATCAGATGCGGAACCGCCAAGAACGCCGCCAGCGGCGCGAGCGAAAAGTCTCGCAATCCAAGCGCGGGAAAATAGCCGAAGGCAGGCAGCACGACCGCGACCAGCCCGCACAAGACGGGCGCAAGGAACAGCAACATGGTCAAGGGAGGAGCAAAACGCATCGTGAACTTTCTTTACTCTCTCCTCCCTCTCCCCCCGCACTCGCCACCGCAGCGTCTCTGAGTGAGAGTCCTCCTATTATTATCCCCCGTAGCGTTTTTGCCATGCCTCCTTGAGACGGTCGCTCCAGCTCGGATGGGGTTCGGGAAGGCTGCGTCCCAGCTCTTTTGCGCTCATCGCGCCTGTCGACGCCTTCGCTTCGATGTCGGCAAAAAGCGCACGCTGGGCTTTCGGCAGTTTTGCGATCGACAAGACGGTCGGATCTCCCCAAAGGTTCAAGTCCGCCTTGCGCGCCTGCGCCTCGGCAGAAAGGAGAAAGTTTGCGACCACCTGCGCTCCCTCCTTGGCGCGTGCGTTGTAGGGAATGGCGACGAAGTGAGCGTTGCCGATCGTGCCTTTCTTGAAGACAAAGCCGCGCACCGTATCAGGCAAAGTGCCGGCGGCAATCGAAGAGGCTACATCGCCAGGGTTGAAGGTAAGCGAAAAATAAACCTCACCGTCGCCCAAGAGTCGATTTTGATGCGGCCAGTTCTTCGGAAAGCTGCGCCCCCCCTGCCACAGCGCGGGATGCAGCGCGTCCAAGAAGTTCCACAGGGGCTTTGTCGTTTGCTCGAAGTTTTCGCCTGCGGGTTGCGCGAGCGTCGCCCTGTCCGCGCCCAAATCGTAGAGGGCTTGTTTCAGGAAGGTGACGCCCACGAAATCCGGCGGCGCAGGATAGGTGAATCTGCCTCGATTTTTCTTCGCATAAGCAGCCAGCTGCTTGAGCGAGCGCGGTGCTTTGGCAACGCGTGCCGTATCCCTGATCACCACCAGTTGCGCCATTCCCCACGGCGATTCGTAGCCCTCGGTCGGAATCGTGAAGTCCATCGTCGTTGCGGGTTTGTTCTTCGTATCGACATATTTCCAGTTCGGAAGACGTTTTGCGAAGGGACCGAACAACAGCTTCTGTTCTTTCATGGTGCGAAAGTTCTCGCCGTTGATCCAAATCAGATCGATGCCGCCGCCCGTGTTTTTGCCGGCGCTCTTTTCTGCCAGCACGCGTTTGACGGCATCGGCGGTGTTGTCCAGCTTGAAGTGCTTGAGGGTAACCCCGTAGCGATCTTGTACCCGCTCGGCTGTCCAGCGCAGGTAGGCGTTGATCTTTTCCGAGCCCGCCCAAGCGGCGAACCACACCGTTTGCCCGCGTGCCTTGTCTTCCGTCTTGTGAAACGCGCCGTGGTCGGCGTGCGCTTCGAGCGAAAGGGTTAACAACGCCGCAACGCAAAGCGGCAATACACGAGACAGGGCTCGCGGCAGAAAGGGGGAGAGCATGACAAAATCCTTGTGAGAGAGAGTGGGAGAAAACCGAAAAAGAGAAAGCAGCCTCGTGTCGAACAGACAGAGGACTCTCACGGTTTCAGACTTTTT
>JABAAD010000023.1 GCA_014238935.1 Alphaproteobacteria bacterium | reverse complement strand
CAAGCGCCTCATGCGCTCCCGCCTGCGTAGAAATACCAACAACATGCACATCGTTGTCGATCGCCTGACGAGCAACCTCCTCCGCCGTCTGAAACAAAGGAGCAATATCAACATCAAAGCCGAAATCAGCGAACGCCGCCGCAACCGTCCTCGCTCCCCTGTCATGCCCATCCTGTCCAAGTTTCGCAACTAACATGCGCGGACGACGACCTTGTAATTTGAGAAAATCACGCGCCCCCCGCTGCAATTCCGCAAGCCGCTCCTTGTCCGCAAAAGCCGCCGCATAAACTCCGCTAGGAGCATGCGAACTTTGGCTGTAACGCCCGCCCAAACCCTCGGCAAGTACCTCCGAAATCTCGCCGATCGTCGCACGCGCTCGCGCCGCAGCAATGGCATGCTCCAACAATCCCTCCTTGTCGCTTGCACAAGCCCCCCTCAAACCCTCGATCGCCTTTTCATGTTGTTGTCCGTCGCGCATGGCTTTCACCTCCTGAAGCGATCGTTGTTGTCGAGCGATAACCTCCCTCAAGTTGACGGAGAGCGTCTCTAAAGTAGGAGGCGTGCTGCCCTCGGTGAAAGCATTCACGCCGACCAATATATCCCGCTTGCTGTCAAGGCGTGCCTGTCGCGCCGCCGCCTCGTTGGCAATCCAACGGCTCGCCGTTCCCGCCTCCAAAGCGGCGACCATTCCCCCCTGCTCCTCGATGTTCGAGACAATCTTCTCCGCCTCGCCGATCATCGCATGCGTCAGAGATTCCACATAATAACTGCCGCAAAGAGGATCGATCGTCTCCGTCAAGCCCGCCTCGTGTTGCAAAACAAGCTGCGTGTTTAAAGCAATGTGCGCCGAAAAATCGCTCGGCAATGCCAAAGCCTCGTCGAAAGCGTTCGTGTGCAACGACTGCGTCCCCCCCAATACCGCCGCCAAAGCCTCCAAAGTCGTGCGCACGATGTTGTTGTAAGGGTCTTGCGCCGTCAAGGAAACCCCCGAAGTTTGACAATGCGTCCGCAAGCGTAAAGCACGCGGCTCTTCGGTTTTGAAATGTTGTTTCATGAGCTTTGCCCACAAAAATCGCGCGGCGCGCAGCTTGACGACTTCTTGAAAGAACTGCATACCGATGCCGAAGAAGAAGGAAAGCCTAGGAGCGAACTCTTCCACCCTCAGTCCGCATTTTTGTGCGGCGCGCACATACTCCAAGCCGTCGGCGAGCGTCAGCCCAAGTTCGAGCACAGGGGAGGCACCCGCCTCCTGAAAATGGTAGCCCGAAATCGAAACAGGATTGAACTTCGGCAGGCAGGCGGTCGTGAAACGGATGATATCCGCCGAAAGACGCATCGAGGGCTTCGGCGCGTAGATGTAGGTGTTGCGCACCAAAAACTCTTTGAGTATATCGTTCTGTATCGTGCCGTTGAGCTGGTGGCGTTTCACCCCTTGCTCTTCGGCGGCGACGACAAAGAATGCCATCACGGGCAACACGGCGCCGCTCATCGTCATGGAGACGCTCACCTTGTCGAGCGGAATGCCTTGAAACAAGCGTTTCATGTCCTCGACCGAATCGACGGCGACCCCTGCCTTGCCGACATCTCCCTCGACTCGAGGATGGTCGGAATCGTAGCCGCGATGGGTCGGCAGATCGAAGGCGACCGAAAGTCCGTGTTGTCCTCGGTTCAGCGCTTGGCGATAGAAGGCGTTCGATTCCTCGGCGGTCGAGAAACCCGCGTACTGCCTCGTTGTCCAAGGACGCTGCGTATACATCGTCTCGTACGGACCGCGCAGGAAGTTGGGCTGACCAGGACGACTCGACGCGAGATGCGCACAATCGCGCAGATCCTCCGCCCGACAAAGAGGCTTTGTTGCGACAGACCAAGCCATGCTCGCATTCTAGCGCGCAGGGCTATCGCTGTCGAGGGCGCGGAAGATGAAGCTGCAACAAGACAGGGGCGGCAAAACGTTTGTGCAAAGCCTTTTGCGCACGCTCTTGTATCGTTTGCAAAAGGCGCGCCTCGCGCACAAGCAGGATCTTGCGTTGGCTCTCGCGTCTCAGAAGGATCGTGAGCGCGATATGCCACGCGCCGTCTTCGCGTTGTTCGCACTGCTCGCTCTCGACGATGGCGTCGTACGGCAGCTCGTCGTGCAGGCGGTCGTAGAGGGCGGCGCGCGTCGTCTCGCAGGCGACAAGGGCAGGCGTGCGCGTGTCGCCTTCGTGCTCGTAGAGAAAAGGTGCCTCAGGCAGAGCGAGCAGTAGCGTCTCGCGCACCCTGTCGATGCCGTCGCCGCTCGAAGCAGAGAGCATGAAGACATCGCGGAACAACCCGCTCGCTCCCAGCTTGCGCGCCAAAGGCAGCAGCAGACGTTTGTCCTTGACGAGATCCACCTTGTTGAGCGCGACAAAAAAGTTTTTTGGGAATGTCGATCTTTTCTGTTTTCCTGCCAGTTCTCCTGCTTGTTTTTCTGCCTGCGCCGTTTCTTGCGCTTCTTCCTGCGCTTCTTCCTGTTTTTGCACGCGTTGGAGTAACGCTTCGACGGCTTTTTCTCCGCGCGCTGCGTCGACGATCCAAAGGGCGAGGTCGGCATGGCGAGCGGCTGCGAGCGACTGCTCTTTTCGTCTTGTGCCGATCTCGTCTCGTGCTTCTGCGTTGAGCCCCGCCGTGTCTTCCAACACCAGCTGGCGTGTGCCTGCCGTGATGACCGCACGCATGATCTCGCGCGTCAGGTTGCGCTTGTGATGCACCTCTGCAAGAGCCGCCTTCGTCAATGCGTTCAGCACAGAAGATTTGCCGGCGTTGCTCTCGCCGACCAACGTCGCAGTGCCGCAGTATTGTTTCACGAGTCCTTGCTTTGAATACGCGTGAAAAGCTTTGTCGCCGCTTGTTGCATAGCGAGCTTTTTGCTGGAGGCGACCGCCTCGGCACTGTAGGTTTCCTTCGCTCGCGTCGCAACCGATACGGTTGCGTGGAAAGCTCTCTCGTGATCAGGGCCTTCGCCGCAGCAGACATAGGCGGGCAGAGGCAAGGCGCGCGCTTGACACCATTCTTGCAACAGGGAACGTTCGTCTCCCTTTTTCGCCTGATCGTCGCGGAAGGCTTGCATCCAGTGCGTAGAGACAACGCGGCGCAATGCCTCCAAGCCGCCGTCAAGATAGACGGCAGCCAAAATCGATTCGCACAAGTCGGAAAGCAACGCCGGACGCTCGGCAAACCCGTCTTTGCGTACCTCGCAAGAAAGAACAACGGCACGACCCGCATGCCAACGTCGCGCGATCGTAGAGATGTGTTTTTGCGAAACGGCAGCCGCAAGACGCTTACTCAACTCGCCTTCGTTGTCGTTCGGAAAACGCTTGTAGAGTGCCTCCGCGACAAGGTAGCCCAAAAGACGATCGCCCAAAAACTCCATACGCTCGTAACTCTGTTGCTTGCTGACGCTCTTGTGTGTCAGAGCAACGCTCAACAGCTGGCGGTCGCGGAAGCGATAGCCCAGCTGCGTCTCCAGCGCGACGAGGGCTGCTTCGCTGTCGACGCTAGGGTTGTTTTCCTTTGTCCGCTCACCGCCCATGGTCTTGTATCGTTCGCGCCTCGATCTCGGCGATCGGGCGCAGGACGCGCTGCCAACGGATGTTGAACGGAAAAAAGCCGTTGCGCTCGAGCGAGAACCACACTCGAACCACAGGACCTATAAGATGACTCTCTGGCACGAAGCCGACCTCTTCGAGAAAGCGGCTGTCGAGAGAGTTGTCGCGGTTGTCTCCCATCATAAAATAGTGCCGGGCGGGAATGCGGAACAGCGGCGTGTTGTCGTTCGTGGCAGAATCGCCGCCGGTCTCCATGACGGTATAAGGCATTCTGTCGGGCAGCCTCTCTTTGTACATGCTGTGGGCGAGCTTCGTGCGTGCCACCTTTCTGCCGTTGATCTCCAACACGCCGCCGGTAACCCGCACGCTGTCGTCAGGAAGACCGACGATGCGTTTGACCAAAATATCGTCGGGGTTGTTCGGACGACGGAAGACGACCATGTCTCCGCGTCGTGGCGGTGCGCCGAAGAGTCGCGCGCGCTCGTGTCCGACCACCAGCGAGAGGAAAGGCACGGAGAAAGGACCGTAGCCGTAGCGCGACTTGGAGACGAAGATGAAGTCGCCGACAAGCAGGTTGGGCTCCATCGATCCCGAGGGAATGCGGAAGGGCTCCCACACAAAACTGCGGAACAGGATGACGAGAACGATCGCCAAGAGAATCGGGCGCAAGAACTCGCGCCAAAGATTGACAACAAAGGAGGGCATCACGGAAGGTGGCGCGCGCAGCGCGAGAGAAGGAAGGGGAGAATGAGCTGGGGTCTAAGGTTTGGGGTTGATGCTGTGTTCGGGGCAGTGTAGCACGCAAAGAAGAGATTCAGAGTATGCCGCCTTGTGCTTTTCTTATACGCACGCGGCAGGTTTTTGTTTTTGCTCGCTTGAGGCTTTCTGCCTGCTTCGGCGAGAGTTGCATGAGCAAACGTTGGCGCGCGCAGGCGATTTGTGCGGTGTGCGCCCCGTCGTAAGCAGAGGAGAGCGCAAGAATCTGCGCCTCGAGCGCGTCAGGATCGTCGTGCGCGGCAAGCAAAACATCCTCGGCACGAATGCGCGCATGGGTTATAGACGCATGGGTCGTGTGAGCGTGGGTCGTGCGCTCGTGCGAATCCAACAAGGTTGGCGGTGCGCCCTTGTGCGTCGAGAGGAGAAAGCGTGCGTCGGGGTTTTCCAAGAAAGCGACTCTCCACAATCCGTCGAGAGCACGCTGTTCCTCGACGAGAACGGGCACGATGGCGGTAGGGTTGGCACCTGTCAGGCGGCTTGTGCGCAAGTCGGTTGTTGCAACATCGATGGCAGAAGAGGCGGCGATACGCGAACGAACGATCGTTTCTCCTGCCTTGTTGCTACGCTCTGTTGCAACGACGAGCGCGTGCGTTGCGATACAGGCGACCTCTTCGATCTCGTGGCTGACATAGAGGCAGGGGAGGTTTTTTTCACGCAGCCATCGATGAAGAAATTCGAGCGCCTCCCTCCTATGTCGACGATCCAACGACGAGAGGGGTTCGTCGAGCAATAACAGACAGGGGTTGGCAAGCAAGGCGCGTGCGAGCGATACGCGTTGCTGCTCTCCGCCCGACAAGCGCGAGGGACGGCGTGCGAGCAGGCGCGAGAGGGCGAGCGCGTCGATGACGGCATCGCGCTCTTTTTTGTCGAGGGGTATTGCTTTGCGCGAGGACTTGGCGATGCGTTGCGCGTAGTCGATGTTCTTTTCGACCGACATGTGAGGGAAGAGGCGCGCTTCTTGAAACGCGTAGCCGATACGCCGTCTTTCAGGGGGGAGGTTGCGTTTCTCGTCGAAGAAGGGGTTTTCTCCGAAGGCGATGCGTCCTTGGTCGGGGCTCTCCACACCGGCGAGCATGGAGAGAAGAAGGCTCTTGCCGCTGCCGTTTGCTCCGCACAGAACGCTCGTCGTGGGCTCCTGCGGCAGGCGCGCGCGGAAGCGCAGACGATGCTGCGGCAGGTTGCGCACGAGGTCGAAGTCCAACAAGGCGCAAGCTCAGTCTTTCGCGCGGTTCAAAAGCTGGGAGGCGAGAATCGCGGCGACAGCAGCTGTGCAGGCGATCACCGCCAGCCGAGCAGCTTCGCCCTCCGCGCCGGGAATAAGAGTCGCGTTGTAGATGGCGAGCGGCAGCGTGCGGGTGGCGCCGGGAATGCTGCCGGCAAAGGTAATGGTCGCGCCGAACTCGCCGAAGGCGCGCACGAACCCCAGCAGGACAGCGGTCGAGAAGCCGGGCAGAATTTGTACGAAGGTGATCGAAAAAAAAGCTTGCACGCGCGACGCGCCAAGCGTGCGCGCTGCGGGTTCAAGCTTTCGATCGATACTCTCCAGCGAGGCACGCAACGCTCGGATCATCAGAGGAAACGCCATGACGCCGGAGGCAAGCACGGCAGCCTTCCAAGTGAAGGCGAAGGCGATGTTGCAACATCGATAGAGGGCTGCGCCCAGAAAGCCCTGCTTGCCGAGCGCGAACAGCAGCAGGTATCCGACTACGACGGGCGGCAGAACCAGCGGCAGGTGGAACAGAAGGTCGAGCGTGCCGCGTCCCCAAAAGCGACAGCGGTCGTAGAGCGCAACCCAAAGGCACGCCAGCGGCAGAAAGAGAACGCACGAGAGCGTCGCAACCCAAAGGCTCAGCCGTAGCACTTGCCACTCGTAAGGACTCAGCAGGGTCACAGGGGCTTGAAGCCGAAGCGGAGAAACTCTTGGCGCGCAGACGCGCTCGAAAGAAGCTCGTAGAGCGGGCGTGCATCCTCATGGAGAAGAAGCATGTCGTAGGCAATGGGCTCGTGCAGATCGGCGGGAAGGTAGCCCTTGATGCGCATCTTCGCGCGAACCGCGCGTTTCGCAAAAAGCGCATCGCTGCGATAGACGATGCCAAGCGGCACTTCTGCACGCTCGACATGCAGCACGGTCGCGCGTGTGTTGACGAGAGGGACAAGCTTGGCAAGGAAGGAGGGCTTGTCGAGCGAAAGCGACGCGAAAACCTGTCGCGCGTACAGCCCGACGGGAACATGGCTGGGATCTCCGATGGCGATGCGTGTGGCAGAAACAAGACGCGCGCGCGTCTGGGCTTTGGTCAGCGTGTCTTCGTCGTGTCGTGGCAGCGAAGCGGACAAAGAATCGGCGAGAGGATCAACGAGAGGATCAACGAGGGGATCAACGATGGGATCAACGATGGGCTCGACGAACGCGAGCCTGTTGGAAAGAAAGGTTTTGTGCAGAAGCAGAGGGACGCGCTGTGCTTGGAGCCACGCCGTCCACTTCCTGTCGGCGGTGAGGTAGAGGTCGGCGGGTGCGCCTGCGGCGATCTGTCGCGCCAAGAGGCCGCTGGACGCAGGCACAAGTCGCAGTCGAAGGTTGTGTCGTCTCTCGATGGCGAGCAGCACGGGTTGCAGGCTGGCAGCCAAGAAAACAGTCGTTCCCTCGCTTGCCCTGCTCTGTGTTGCCAGCGCGCGACAATCTGATACTGCCGACAAAAGCGCCAAGCAGAGAAAAATCGAGCGAAGAAAGGTCACGAAACCTCCGTCAGCGAGGGGTTTGCAGAGTCCGCACCTGCCTCCGCTCGTCGGTAGAAGCAGGAGCGTCGTCCCGTATGACACGCAACGCCTCGTTGCTCTACCAGAAGCAGCAGGCAGTCTCCGTCGCAATCGAGGCGCAGCTCGACCAACTTCTGCTCGTTGCCCGATGTCTCCCCCTTGCGCCAAAGCTTGTCGCGCGAACGCGAGAAGTAGGTGACTTGTCCCGTTGCCAATGTGCGCTCGATCGACTCGCGGTTCATCCACGCCTGCATGAGGACGCGCTTCGTCTCAAAGCAGACAGCGACAGCGGGAATCAAGCCCCGCTCGTTGAACTGCAAGGACGCCCATAGATTGGGCGAAGCATCTTCAAGCGGCGGCTCTGTAGCGTCGGAAGGCATCGTCGAGGTCTTGGACAAGGTCCGCCGTGTCTTCCAGTCCGACATGCACGCGCAACAGCCATTGGTCGTTCGGAACATCGGGCAGAAACTGCCTCCCCAGTCCTCGTACTTCTGCGGGCAGGATCAGGCTTTTGTAGCCTCCCCAGCTGTAGCCCATGCCGAAAAGCCGCAGCTCGTCGGTGAAGCGGGCGAGAAGGTCGCGCGCGCTCCCCCCCTCGCCCCTCTTCTCCATCAGAAAGGAGAACAACCCGCACGAGCCCGCACAATCGCGTTGCCACAGCGCGTGCTGCGGGTGGGAAGCCAGCGCGGGGTGCAGGATGTTTGAGACTTCGGGCTGCTCTTGTAAAAAGTCGCACACGCGAAGGGCTGCCGTGCGGTGTGCCTCGTAGCGCACGGGCAACGAGCGCACCCCCCTCAAACAGAGCGCGACATCGTCGGGCGCGTTGTAGAGACCCAAGAAAGCACGCGCTTGCGAAAGCTTTTGCAAAAAGGACTCTTCTTTGGCGACGCAAAAACCCATCAAGGCATCCGAGTGTCCGCACACATACTTCGTTCCCGATTGCACGACGATATCGACCCCCAGATCCAGCGGTCGCAAGGCGATGCCCGCGCCCCAGCTGTTGTCGGCGATCGTTACAATATCGTGCTTTTTGGCGCAGGCAACTAGGGCGGGAATATCGGTCAGCTCGAAGGTGTGCGACGACGGTGATTCGATCAGAATGACTTTACAATCGCGCTGCGTCGCAAGAATTTTTTCCAATGCCGCAAGGTCGGTCGGATCGTAGCGCTGTGCTTTGATCCCGAGCTTCGGCAAGAAGTTCTCGGCGAAGTCGAGCGTGGGCTCGTACGCGCCGTCGGTAATGAGAATGCGCTCTCCTTGTTGCAGAAGGGCGAGCAAGGGTAAGGTGACCGCCTCCAATCCCGAGGAGACGAGAACGCATCCTGTTCCCCCCTCCAACTCGGTGAGCGTTTCTTTCAAGGCTTCGTGCTGAGGAGAGGAGTGGAGACCGTATCGAAGCGGCGCGGGCTTCTTGCCGTCGAGCGTTGCAAGATCGGGAAACAGA
>JABAAD010000022.1 GCA_014238935.1 Alphaproteobacteria bacterium | reverse complement strand
CTGCGCTGCGCGTTATTTTTTCGACCTCGCCCTGCGCGTTCGCCAGCAGTTTTTCGCAATGCCTCCTGAGTGCTTCGCCGCGTTGGTATGCGGCGATGGATTCTTCGAGTTTTGCCGATCCCTGCTCTAAACGTCGCACGATTCCTTCCAGTTCGAAGAGTGCTTCTTCGAACGAGAGAGAGAGGATATCGCGTTGTTTTGCGCGTTGGGCTTGCTGGGCTTTCGGATCTTCTGCCATGCTATGCTGTGCTGTGCTTTGGGAGTCTTCTTGGAATGTTATAGCATATGTCGCTTGAGCGAAAGTCTGACGCGTCGGAGGTGGAGACGGCTTTTTTGCAACGCTACAGCCGTCATCTGATGCTCTCGGAGATCGGAGAGGAAGGACAAGCGCTTCTTTCGCGCAGCGTGGTCGGCGTTTTCGGCGCGGGCGGCTTGGGCTCGGCGGCACTCTTCTACCTTGCCGCGAGCGGAGTCGGAACTCTACGCATCGTGGACTGCGACCGAGTCTCGCTCGACAACCTTCAACGCCAAATTCTCTACACGACGGCGGACATCGGCAGACCGAAATCTCGCAGCGCGCAAGAGTCGCTTGCGTTGCTCAATCCCGATATAGAAGTTGTCGCGGTCAACGCTCGTCTTGTCGCTGCCAACGCCGATGCGCTGCTTCAGCCCTGCACTCTCGCGTTGGATTGCGGCGACAACTTCACGATGCGCGACACGCTCAACAGCGCGTGCCTGAGACAAAACAAGGTCATGGTGAGCGCTGCGGCGGTGGGCTTTACGGGCAACCTCGTGCGCTTGCATCCCGGCTCAGAGGACAGTCCGTGCTACCGCTGTCTGTTTCCCCAAGAGCCCGACTTTTCTGGGGTTCCGCGTTGCGATTCCGTCGGTATTTTTGCGCCCATCACCGGCGTGATGGGCGTATTGCAAGCCGCCGAAGCCTTGAGGTTTCTGCTGGGAAAACCTTCGCGTCTGCAGCGACATCTCTTGTGGTACGAGGGGCTTTTCGGGCGATTCCACGAGTTCCAAGTGGCGCGCAACCCCCGCTGTCCCGCCTGCGCTGCCTCTTCTTAGGTCAGAACGGAGCGCGGACGGAAGGATGTTCGCTCTAGATTCCTCCGAAACGCTGGACGAGGTCGCCCACGGTTGCAAGGATTCTGTAGCGTGCCACTTCCTTTGCCACGCGCGCGTTGAGCTCGCGTTGTTGGGCTGAGAAGAACTCGTTTTGGATGTTGAGCAAGTCGAGCAAGTTGCGCTGTCCCGCGCTGAACTGACGGCGATAGGCATCCTTCTCGCGTTCGGTCGCCTTGAGGAATTGCAAGGCTTGCGCGTAGATTCGACGGCTTTCTGCGACTTCGACCCACACATTGTTGACTTCTTCCTCGATACGCCGTTCGGCGTCTTTACGCAAAAATTTTGCAGCGCGCAAACGTTGCTGCTCGGCGAGGGCATCGAAGACGGGGGTGAAGCCCGACGAGAACTGGTAGGAGCCGCCGATTCCGACGCTAATGTCTTCGATGTCTCCTGTCGTGCCGCTTTGGTTGAGAGATTTGCGGTAGTTGAAGTCGAGCGAAATTTCGGGGAGCAAGGCACCCCATGCGCCCGCCGAGGCGCTGACGCTGCTTTTCACTTCTGCGCGCGCTGCGAGCAGGTCGGGATTTTGTGAGCGTGCGCGCACGAGCGAGCTCTCGACACTCTCAGGCAGTCCTTCCAAGGTGGTGGCTTCTTCCAACTCTCCGAAGTCCTGTCCGATGAGCCTTGAGAGCTTCGAGCGCCGTGCCACTTCCACTTGCCGCGCCTTGGACAAATCTTCTTCGCCCAAGGAGAGCCTCGTTTGCGCTCGGTTCAGCAGATAACGTTGCCCAGGATCGACGCGCGCACGCGCCTTCACGCGATTGAACAGCCTGCGAATGTCCTCCAAGTTCTTTTCGGCATACTGCCGCTGTTCGCTCGCCGTCTGCACCTCCAAGTAGGCTTGCACGGTCTCCAAGACAAAGTCGTTCGCGCGGGAATGCAGGCGATGCTTGCTGCTTTTGTAATCGGCGACACGCTCGCCGACCCTGTAAAAACGACGCGAATACAAGGGTTGCGAGACCGTGACATTAAGATCCTTGTCCTTGTCATTGCTGGGGTCATTATTATTCAGCGTATATTTACGGATAAAGCTTCCGCCGGCGCGCACGCTGAGCGATGGAAAGAGTTCGGAGATAGCGGAGATTCGTCCGAACTTTCCCGCTTTCTGCGTGAATTTTTCTGCCAAGAACTCACCGTTCTGCTTCAGCATTTTGCGCACGGTCGAATCCAAGGAGAGCGTTTCGCCTTGCGGCGTGTCTTCCTGCGCTTGAGCTGTGCTTGTGTTTGCGGCGAGGCACAAGAGTGCAAGCAGAGCAAAGGGCAATAAGGGCAACAAGGGCAATCTTGCCATTGCGGGTATGAGGCGTATCCTTTTTTTCGAATTTTCTTGCGGGCTTGTTTGCATCCTGATATCTCCTTGCTAATAAAAAGCTAATCTAAAGGGGGTGTTTTCTGTCGACAACACAGCCGAGCATTGCCTCAGCAACAGAGAAAACTTGAGGTTTGCCCCAAGCCCGCTACTGCTTTTCAATCTTCTCCCGCCCTCGATAGAAAAATAGAATCCAATGCGACGAATGGCAAGTGTTTTTTTAGGGTGCAAGGTTTTTTTAAGCAAGTCTTTTTAGGTTGAAATGCTCGCTTCTGCGATGAGTTCTTCCAAGAGCTGCGGTACATCGTTGCGTCGGGTTTTCCACAAATTTCTTTTTCGCGCCTCTTGGAATCGTGCGGCGGTTTCTCGTAGCGCGTCGGGATTGACGCGGGCAAGGAAGTCGCGCGTCTCGCTGTCTTTCAGGTAGGCATCGAACAGCGCATCGAAATGTCTCTGCTTGACGAGCCCTGTCGTCGCCGCGAAGGCGAACAGGTAGTCGAGGGTTGCTGCGATCTCGCTTGCCCCCTTGTATCCGTGCTGGCGCATCGCTTCGATCCACTTCGGATTGGCAGCGCGCGCGCGTACGACGAGTGCCAGTTCTTGTTCCAAGCGCACGATGCGCGGCGAGAAGGGGCGCGAGTGGTCGTTGTGATAGACGACGGGAGCTTTTCCGCTTTTGGAGAGGGTTTTCGCGGCGACCGCCAAGCCACCCTCGAACTGGTAATAGTCGTCAGAATCGAGCAGGTCGTGTTCTCGGTTGTCTTGGTTGTGGACGATGGCATCCAAGGTAGCCAGCCTTCGCTCCAACGCTGCGCGTTCTTGGGTTGCATCCTCTCCCGTGTAAGCGTAAGCCGAGTGATGCAGGTAGGTCTGAGCGAGATCGGCTTCGTTCTGCCATTGTCCGCTGTCGATGGGAACATTCAAGCCCGTGCCGTAGCTGCCGGGTTTTGATCCGAAGATGCGGTGGAAGGCGGAATCGCCCCATGTTGCCTGCTCGCTCTTGACGAGGGCTGCGAGAGGGTTCTCTTCTGCGTTTTCGTCCAAAGCGGCAACCGCGCGTACAGCACGCTCGATCAGCAGGAGCAGGCGAGGAAAGGCGTCGCGGAAGAAGCCCGAGATGCGCAAGGTCACATCGACGCGCGGTCGTCCTAAGGTATCGATCGGCAGGATTTCGAACGAATCGACCCTTCCCGATCCCTCCTGCCACAGCGGTCTCACGCCCATCAGAGCGAGCATTTGTGCTAAATCTTCTCCGCCTGTACGCATGCAAGCCGTCCCCCACGCGCTCAAGGCGATGCGGAGCGGATAGCGTCCGTGTTCTTCGCAGTAGCGCTCGACCAACAAGGCAGCCGAACGCCATCCCAGCTGCCACGCGCTTTGCGACGGCACGGCGCGCACATCGATCGAATAGAAGTTTCTGCCCGTAGGCAAAACATCCAAGCGCGCACGAGACGGCGCACCCGAAGGACCGGGAGCAACGCGTCTGCCCGCCAGTCCGCGCAACAAGCCCAAAGTCTCGCGCTCGGCGCACGCGTCGTACAAGGGAGCTACGACCGTGCGCAAGTTCTCCAACACGGCGTGCGTCGCCGTGTGTCCTTCTTCGGGCGGCAAGGTTTCCTCGCTCACCAGCGCCAAAGCGTAACTCTCCAACAGCGCGACGACATCGCCTCCGCAACGCGGCTTCTTCGTCGCGTAAGCAGCAAGCGTTTGCGGAAGGGTCTCCTTCCAAGCGATTCCGTAGAGGGCAGAATCGACGGGGTCGAAGGCAAGGTTGTAATCTTTGCAAATGGCACGCAAAAGCGAGTCTTCACCCCCCTTCTCACCGCGCGGCAGGCGCAACAAGGCACAGAGGGATTCGGCGCGCTTGGCTGCGGATTGTCGTTCGCCGAAGCGATGCAATCCGCTGCGGATCTGTATCTCTTTCAGCTCGCAAAGATGTCCGTCCAAACGCGCGAGCAACGCGTCGCGGGTTGGATCGTCCCACTCGTCCATTTTTGTCCAGTCTTGAGCTTTTTCTCCCTCAGCTTCTAGCGTGCATTCTGCCAGCAAGCCGCTGCGTCTACTGAGCTCTGCGATCTCGCGTGCAAGAAGATTGGCACGCTTCGGATGCAAAACTCGCGCCTCGGTATACTCGTCCAACAACCGCTCCAAGGTGGCGCTGTCGCCGTAGAGCTCCGCGCGCGCCAACGGCGGCGAGAGGTGATCGATGACAACAGCAGCCCCACGCCGTTTCGCCTGCGTACCCTCGCCAGGATCGCTGACGATGAAGGGATAGAGATGCGGAACCTCGGCGAGAACCGCCTCGCAAGCACAGGCGCACGACAACGCCACCGCCTTGCCGGGCAGCCATTCCGCCGTGCCGTGTTTGCCTACATGGATCAACGCGCAACTCTGCCATACGCGTTGCGACCACAGGTATTGCGCCAAATAGGCGTGCGGCGGCGGCAGGTTCGGATCGTGCGCGATGGCATCGGCATCGCGCTCGTAGCCGCGCGAGGGTTGCAGAGCGAGCGCGACCTTGCCCAAGAGAAGCGTCGGCAGCGCGAAAAATCCCCTTGCCTCCGTGCGAGAAGAAGCATCGGCGAGACGGACGAAAGGATCGTCGCACGCCTCTCCCCATACGCGTCTTGTCGCCTCCTGCAGCGAAGGTGCCAGCTCTTGGAAAAACCTCTCGTAGTCGGACAGGCAAAGCCGAGCGTCGCTCTTCCCCCTCTGCGGTTGTTCGTTCGTCGGACCCGCTTTCAAGCGCGCCAAAAGATGTTCTGCCGTCAGGTTTGCGCTCGAAGCTCCTGCCAGATCGTAGCCCTCGATATTGAGGTTGCAAAGGATCGTCTGTAGTGCACGCGGTGTATCCAAGCCGACTCCGTTTGCAATTCTGCCGTCGCGCGCGGGGTAGTTGTGCAACAGGATCGTCACATACTTCGCGCTGTTCTCAAGACTGCCTAAGCGCAGCCAATTCGAAGCTGTTCTTGCGACGAAGGCGCAACGATCGGGCGCGGATACAAGCGTGGCAGGAGAAAACTGCGTGTGCGCGCAACGCGTCGCACGCTCCTTGAAAGCGACGGCACGCGTGAAAATGCGACCGTCCATCTCTGGCAGCACGACTTGCATGGCGAGATCCGTAGGCGACAAGCCTCGCGTGCTCTCCGCCCACGCCGTGCGTTCCTGCCCCGCCAAGGCGACTTGCAAGACGGGACAATCGTAGCGCGCAAGCGGATCCTTGCCTTCGCCGAGCGCAAAGCCGGTCGCGTTCAGAAAAAGGCGAGGGGTTTGCTCTGCGATTTGGCGGTGGAGAAAATCGAGCGAGCTCGCCGACTTCAGGCTTGCCACATACACAGCGACAAGTTCGACCCCTTCCTGCGCGCACGCCGCGATCAAAGCCTCGACGGGTTCTGTATCATCAGCTTGCACGAGCGCGCGGTAGAAGAGCAGCATCGCTTTGTGTGTTAGGCGCGCGGCGGCTTTGGAGGGGGGGGTGGAAGAGCGAGCAGGCAGTGAATTTTCGGAGATATTTTTGGGAATATAGAGTCCCGCCTCAGGCAGCACTTGTGTTTTGTTTTGCGTTTTGTTTTGCGTCTTATTTTGCGTCTTTGGCGAAGACTCAAGATTGTCGATTGCCAAGTTTTCGCGTTCCAAGTTTTCGATCATCTCCTTTGCGATGCTTAAGAAGGCTTTCGCGTTTTCTATGCCGCCGTGCAACAGACAGCGGTAGAGTGCGCGCGCGTGCACCTCGGGCACGGAGGAGCGTCGGTAGAGGGCTCTGTCCTCCTGTCCTTCGCCAGCGAGCAGCGCTAATGGAATACGATTGGCGCGGCAGGTTGTCTCGACTTGCTCGCAAAAATAGGGAAAGTAGCTCTGCCCCCCCAACAACCTTGCGATGACGATGTTGGACTGCGAGAGCGTTCTTTCGATGTAAAGGTCGACGGAGGCAGGATGATGCAAATCGCGCAAGTGGGCGAGTCGCAGGGTTGGGACGAATCCCTCTTTGGACAATTCTGCGTAGGCGCGCGCGAGCACGGCGAGTTCGCTGTCGGCAGCGCTGAGGACGATAATGTCGGCGGGATCCTGTTGTAAGTCGCACGCCTTGCCCGCGTCGCTGATACCGATCTCCTGCGTCGCCAAGAAATGCATCGAGCGCGGAGCCTCAGTTTTCCGTAGGCATCGTAGGCATCGCGCGGAGCTTTTTTGCCAAGTCGTCGATATGCGAGCATTTCAGCGACGCTCGCGCCAGACTGCGTTGTGTTTCGAGAAGATAGTCTCTGTTGCTGCCGCGCGTTCCAAACGCTCCTTCGATCGCATGGATGCGTGTGCGTTCGTCGAGATTGCCCGCGTACTGGTTGCTCGATCGATTGAGAACGAATCCCAGACACGGCGCAAGTCGCTCGCCGTCGGTGGCAACGACGCACAACGCGCGGGGTTCGTAGGCATCGGTAAACATCTCGCGTCGCCAGAGGTTCTTCAATGTCTCGTAGGGTTCGCCTGCGCTCGCACGCGTTTTCAATCGATAGGCGACCCCCCAACAGCATCCGCCACAGTCGAGTCCCAACACCAGCCCCGGTCGCTCCATCGTTCCGCGATAGACGCCCGACCACAAGCCGAAGCGACGGCGGAAACCTCGCACGCAAGCGACGCGACGCTCCGCGTAGTCGAAGTCAGGGCGAAAGATCAGAGAGCCATAGGCAAACACATACATGCCCCCTCCCGCAGCGGTGAGGCGCGGTAGCCAATCGTGCGCATAACAACGTTCAAGATTTGCCATGATTTGCGCGTCGCTATAGACGATCTCGGCTGCCGAGAAGCGAGGCAGGCGTATCGAAGAAGATTCCATAAAAAATTTTCGCAAGCGCCAGCTCAAAGATTCGTTGCTATCCTCCAGAGACTTCTACGCAGATATTTGCCTTTTCTGCAACAACTTGTTACAAATCTGGATTCGGGTTCGTTTTACGCATAGGCAACATGCGGGCGAAGCCGCAGCGAGCATGAGGTAACCATGACCTTTCCAACGCGATTCCGTATTTTTTGTCTAAGCGCGATTGCGCTCTCTCTCGTCTTGTTGTCGAGCGTCGCGCACGGCGCCCCTCGCTCAGGCGTTCTGTGGGCGAGCGGTTCCAGTTTCAAGGGAATATGGCCGGTGATGCGCAACGGAATCGTCGAGGCGGGATTCAAAAACAAACTGCGCGTGCGCTATCAGGCGGGACAAGGCGCTGCGGCGAGCGCGAGTGTGTTGGATCGTTTGCAAAGGGAGCAAAATCCTCCGCAAGGGCTTTTGCTCGCCGCCGCACCCTACGCCTTGCGCGCGCGCATCGAGCAGACATTGCAAGAACGGATTGAGCTCGGCACGAAGCTGGCGGTGGTGCTGATCGGCGCGGATACGGGCAGCGCCTCGCAACCCCGCCTTGCCAGCGCGATCGTAGGCATCGACGCTTTTGCAACGGGCGTCAAGGCGGGAAGGTATGCACGCGCTCAAGGCGTGCAACGGGGTTGGAGATTCGCCAGCGCACCGACGCTCTGCTTGCGCACGCGCAACGACGACCCCGCGCGCGCGCGACTCTGCCGCGGGGTGGCAGAGGGGTTGGGTGCGAGCACCGCCATGCTCACCCTTGCGCGCAAGCAGCGTGCGGGAGAGATCAATTTCAAACGTCTGCGCGGCTACTTGGAAAAAAATCCGCAAACCCCTCTGATATGGCTCGACGACGGCGCGTACACAGAAGAGGTACTGAAGGTTGTCAAAGAACGCTCCGATGCGTCCGCGTCCATACCTGTGGCCGTCTTCGGTCTCGCGCGTAGCCAAAAAGTCGTGATCGAAAGAGAGCCAGAGCGAATCGCCTTCGTCGTCGATCTGCGACCCTTCGAACAGGGACGGCGCGCGGTTGCCGTCATGCGAGAGATCTTGCGCAAAGGCGGCAACACGGGAACGCCGCAGGTGGTCTCCCTCGCTCCGCGTATTCTCGTGCCTGAAGATTTGCAAGACATCCTGCACCTGATCGGACGTACGCGTTAGCCCAAGCGCGGGCAACCTCAGGTGTGTTAATCTGCTGCTCACTCCAAAGATCAACTCAATCTCATCCGTCGTCGCGTTTTGTGTCCGTCTCTTCCTCCCCCCCCTTTTTGCCGCCGCCGCAAAGTGCGCGACGCGTTTCTGCGGACGAGGCGGGACAAAGGGTCGATCGCTATATTCGACGCGCGTTTCCTTTCGTACCGTACACCCTCGTGCACAAATGGCTACGGAGCGGGCAGGTGCGTCTCAACGGCGCGCGCGTCAAGGCGGACGCACGCCTCTCGCAAGACGACATGGTGCGTCTGCCGCCGCAAGGAACAACATCAAACGTACGTACCTCAGAAGAAGTACGTACGCCTGATAAGGTACGTACCCTTGACAAAAAAACGCTGTCGCTGCTTCGCAGGCGTATCCTGCTGGAACAAGAACATTTTTTTCTGATCGACAAACCCGCAGGACTCTCCTGCCAAGGCGGGCGCGGTATCGTTCAATCCCTCGATCGACAATTGCTCG
>JABAAD010000021.1 GCA_014238935.1 Alphaproteobacteria bacterium | reverse complement strand
CGATGCGCCCGCGCGGCAGAGCCAAAAGGGGCGAAGGCAAAAGGGGATTAGGCAAAAGAAACTTCGAGCAAAGGTGACGGGAAAAGTGCGACACGCTTGACTCGGAAGAAAAAGCGCGTTACACAGAAGAGGCAGGGTCGCAGAGCAAGACCTTGTCTTGGACAACGAACAAAGGTGACAGGTATCATGGCGAATAGCCCGTCTGCACGCAAGCGCATCCGACAGACACTAAGTCGCACCGCACGCCATGGTGCACGCCGCAGCCGAGCCCGCAGGTTCGTGCGATTCTGCGAAGAGGCACTGGCGAAATACGCATCAGGCAACGCGTCCTCCGCAAAAGAGGCGAAAGACAAGGGTAAGGACAAGGGTACGGACAAGGGATCTTCCGGTAGCGGCGGAGCGGAAGAAACCGCGCCGCTCTCGCTGGACGAGCACTTCCGCCGCGCGACGGTAGAACTGCATCGCGCCGCTCAAAAAGGCGCGCTGCATCGAAAGGCGGTCGCGCGCAAGCTGTCGCGCTTGGCGAAACGCATGAAAGCCCTGACGCAAGGAGAGGGCAGCGCGCAAGACAACAGTAGAGTCGGTAAAGGAAAGGGCTCTTCGTCCAAGGGTGCACGACGCGCATGATCCTGCTGCTCGAAAAGAGCAACCTCCCCCGCAAACACGAGGCTTGCAAGGGGAGAGAACACAAAAAAACAAGCCGTAGCGCAAGCAAGCCAACAGAAAACAGATCGATAGAAAACAGATCAAGCGTCAGGACGGCGGTTGGTTTTGCTGTCCTGTTGCTCGTCGTCTTTCCGCTCCTCGCTTCGTGCTCAGGGGAGAAGCAGTCCGGCGACGGACGCAACGCCGTGCGCGTCAGTTCGGGCGATGTTATTCTTGATCCGCGCTTTTCGATCTTTCTTTCGAAAGCCTATTTCGCGGTTGCATCGCGGCGCGAGGCGGTCTCGCGCGTCAAGCTGATCAAGAAAGGACGTCGCGCCGCGCGCGGAGCGACCGTCGATCCTGCCGAGGTCAAGCGCGGCAGACGATGGAGAAACGAAGATACCGCGTGGGTCAGGTTGCAACGACGAAAGCTGGATGCTCTTCTTGCTACGGTTGCGGGTGAAAACACGGCGATGTTCGCCTCCGCCGCCCTTGCGCAAGCCAATTTTGATTGTTGGTACTACGAGATGTACAAGGCTCCCCTCACCTCGCGCAACAGTGCTTGCGCTTTGGACTTGGCGGCGGCACTGGGGGTGGTGCAGACACAGGTCGGCGGCGGACAGGAAACCTTTTCGAGCAGAAAAAACCTGCCCGGCGCAATCGCTCGACCGGGTGCGCAACAAGGCTTTGCTACGGGACAGCAATTTTCTCTCATGGAACGCTATTTGGAGCAGAGAGACCTCGACACCCTCTTGATGTTGCTCGAAAGAGGAGAAAACGACATGAAGGGGATCGTCGAAAAGCTCGTACAGCAGGAGCTGCAACAAGCCTCCAGCGGTGCACCCCTGCCCGTATGGCAAATCGTCTTCAAGGGACAGAAGCGCAAACTCGACAAGGAGGGCAAAAAGACGGTCAAACGCGTCGCTCTGTGGTACAAGATGCAAGTGCAGGGTGTCTCGTTGCGTATCGAAGCCTCCGACCTCGATGCTGAGCGCGTCGAGGAGATTATCTCTGCTCTCGCCAAACGCGGCGTTGCCGAAAAATCTCTCCTCTACGGCAAAGGGAGCGAGGCGCAAGCACAGGCGGGAAAAGTCATCCTTCGTGCGCAACGCTCTACGGAAGCCGCTCGTCCGTAACGCACGCGCTTGCTGGTAACAATTCGCAACAATCCTTGATTTGTCTTTACACAACCTATGCGCGAAAGTGAGAGTCGAGTCGGGGAGCCTTTGGAGTTCTGACAGTCTCCGAAACAGGAGTCGACAAAATGACAATGACAGCGATGCAGAAAGAGGGGACGAGACAAGGGGGGACGAGACAAGGGGGGACGAGGCAAGGGGGGACGGGGCAGAAGAGCCTCGCAGGGAGGATAGGGAAGTTCATAACGGAGGATGAAAAATTGACAAAGGCGGCGAGGGGGGACGAAAGAAGGTGCGAAAGGGGGTGCGAAAGAGATTTGGAGGGAAGTGTCTCAAGCATCGAAGCCGAGAAGGTGTTGCGGGAAGCATGGGAGGGGACGCTTGCACACTCCGTCTTGCTCGAGGGGTGCGGCGTTCATTCGGGCAAGGATGTTTGTGTCGCGTTGCATCCCGCAGAGCCCGGCAGCGGAATCGTGCTACGCAGAACCGACCTCGCCAACGGACAGCGCGACATTCCCTTGAACTACAAGCGCGTCGAACAGGGACGGCTTTGTACGAAGGTTGTCGGCGAAGCTGGCACGGTCGTCTCGATGGTCGAACATCTCATGTGCGCGCTCGCCATCGCGCAAATCGACAATCTGCTCGTCTTGCTGGACGCCGACGAGTTGCCCATCCTCGACGGTAGCGCGGAGCCGTGGCTCAAGGCGATCTTTGGAGCGGGAATCGTTCGACAGAAAAAACCCCGACGCTATTTGGTGGTGCGCAAACCCGTCGAAGCGCGAGACGGTGACCGCTTTTGCCGTCTTCTGCCGTTGGAGAAAAGAACGGAAAGCCAACTTCTCTCCGCAACGACGATGCCTCCGATGGCGGCGGTAGACTTTTTGATCGACTTTCCGCATCCGACGGTCGGACAACAGCGTCTGGAATTTTCGGCGCTCTCCTGCGCCGCTTGGCGCGATGCGATCGCGTCGGCGCGAACCTTCGCCTTCAAGGATGACATCGAGGGCTTGAGACGACAGAACCTCGCGCTGGGAGGGTCGCTCGACAACGCCGTTCTTGTAGACGAGCAGGGCATCGTCAATCCTGAGGGTTTGCGCTACAAGGACGAGTTCGTACGCCACAAGATTCTCGATCTCTGCGGCGACCTCTATCTCGCCGGTATGCCGATACTGGCACGCGTGGAGGCTTGTAAGTCGGGACATCGGCTCAACAATCGCCTGCTTCACGCCCTGTTTCAGGACGCGCGAGCATGGCGCGAGGTGCTGTTGCCCTCGTGCGACGAGAGAACCTCTCCCGTCTCTCCTTAGCGAGGGGTCGCGGGAGCGCGACGCACCGCCACGCGAGAAGGAGTTTCTGTCGCGTCCTTAGGAAATCGTTAAAACATGCGGTGCAAAATGCGGCTGGGGAGACTCGAACTCCCATGCTGTTACCAGCGGCAGATTTTGCATCCCACCACGGCTTTCGCCGCCCTCAGGCGCACACGATCGTTGCGCCCGAAGTTTGGGGGCTGGACTTTCTCTTCACCTTGAGCCCGACATCTACGCGCGGGCTTTTAGGTGAGCGCCGTCAAGTCTCTACACCTTCCCCGTCGCCGCCACAGAGCGCGCAACAAGGCTTGGCACGGGATTGGCATCGCTCTGGAAAGGGCAGAGATTGCCCTTTGTTCGAGCGAAAAGCGTTCCCCGTTTTTGACGCTTGCTCACCGCACGGTTTCCCGTGCGGGGACCCATTGTTTTTTCTCTACCCCATCCCGTCTCGTGGCGAGAGGGAAGGAGCGGGAGAAAAGTACGAGTCTGCTGCGTCTACCGATTCCGCCACAGCCGCAGCCGCAAGACGATCTCTAGCACATCGGCGTTGCAACGGCAACAACTATCGGCGATGTTAGGGGCATGACGATCTACCTTCCGATCGCCGAGATTTCGGTCAATGTGTTCGTTCTCTTGTCCTTGGGGTTGGCGGTCGGAGTGCTGTCGGGATTGTTCGGCGTCGGCGGTGGGTTTCTGATGACGCCCATACTCATCTTCCTCGGCGTGCCGCCTGCGATCGCCGTCGGAACGGAGGCAAACCAAATCTTGGCTTCCTCCACCTCGGGCTTCCTCGGATATTGGCGACGCGGCGGGGTCGATGTCAAAATGGGACTTTTCCTCATGGCGGGCGGGCTTGTAGGATCCAGCTTCGGCGTGCTCCTCTTTACGATCCTTAAAAATATCGGACAGATCGATTTTTTTATCAAAATCGTCTATGTCGCCTTGCTCTTTTCCATCGCCTCCATGATGCTTGCCGAGAGCTTGCTGGACAAACATCGAGCGCGTGTCAGACGAGTGTCGCGCACGAAGAAGAAACATCGCCGTAATTGGACAAGGCTACTCCCCTTCAAAACACGCTTTCGCACCTCGAGGCTGTACATCAGCAGCCTCTTGCCGCTGGTGGTCGGATGCGTCGTCGGCGTGCTTGCCGCCATGCTTGGCATAGGCGGAGGATTCGTCATGATCCCCGCCATGATCTACATCCTGCGCATGCCTCCTCACACTGTGACGGGCACCTCCCTCTTCCAAATCGTCTTTGTCACCGCAAACGCAACCTTCTTGCAAGCGGGCTTCAACCAAGCCGTCGATATCGTGCTCGCCATGCTGCTGGTGGTAGGCGGCGTCGTCGGCGCACAGCTCGGAGTGCGATGGGGCAGCAGAATCGATGCCGTACAATTTCGATTGCTGCTCGCTCTCATCGTCCTTGCCGTCTGCTGCGGACTCTTGTGGGAACTCGTCGTACAGCCCAGCGAACTCTTCTCCGTAACAGAGGGGGCACGGTGATGCTCGCAAAACGACTCCGCCGACTGGCAACCCTTGCCGCAACCTTCGCGCTCGCGCTCGCCTTCTTCGCTCAACTACCCTCCGCCGAAGAGCGAATCGTCGTCGATTTGTCGCGCTACGACGTGCCCGTCTCGACGGGATTCTCAGGCGCAAAACTCTTGCTCTTCGGCGCAAGTCCGCAGGGAGACAGCGGAGAAGCCGATATTCTCATCAAGGTGCGCGGACCCCTGCAAAGCTACACCATGTCGCGCAAAGAGCGCGTCTTCGGTTTGTGGCTGGAAGGCACACGACGGCACATCTCCTCCGCACCCGCCTTCTTTCAAATTCTCACCTCGCAGAACGACGACAACTGGTTCGAAAGCTTCGAACGCCGTCGCAATATCTTCTCTTTCCGCGACCTTCCCATTCCCATGTCGAGCGCGCAGATTTCCGGTGTCGATAAAGTAGAGCAACAGAAAGAGCAGCAAAATTTCCGTGACGCCTTCCTGCGCCGACAAGGACGCTTGGGACTCTACGGCGAGAGACCGAACAGTATCGAGAGGCTGGGCAACAATCTCTTCCGTGTCGATCTGACGCTGCCGTCGGGTTTGCCTACGGGCACCTACATCGTCGAAACCTTTCTGCTCGAGGAGGGAAAACTGACGAGCGCGCAGGCAACCCCTTTGTTCGTGCGTCGCGCCGGCGGCAACGCTTTCATCTTCGCCTTCGCCGAGCGCTACAGCTTTCTCTACGGCTTTTGTGCCGTTCTGATCGCGTTGTTTGCAGGGATCGTTGCGAACCGTCTCTTCGCCCGTCCGTAGCAGAGCGACATACAGATTCTATCGCCTCCGCAGCGCGACGAGCGGGAGTTCTGGTTTCGCTCTTCTTGTAAGGAAAAAGCTGCGAGAGTTGTTGTGTCAAACGCGCCCCTTCTTCGCCCAAATGACGCTGCGCTTGGCGAGCGAGCAGGTCGCTCCGCGCAGCGCCTTGGATGAACTCGGGAACGATCGGGCGGGCGTACAAAAGATTGACAAGACCCCAGTAGCGCAGGTTGTAGAATATCTTCGCCAAAAGAAAGGTCGAGGGCGCAAGGCGATAGGTGAGTGCGTGCGGAACATGGCGCACCGCAAGCTCTGCTCCGACAGTGCCGACAGCCGCAAGCGCCGTGTTGCACGCGCACAGCGCATCCTCTTTTTCGCGCGCCTCCAAAACAAGCTGTACGGGCGGGTCGTTTGCGCGCAGCAGCGGCTTGAGAAGAGGGACAAGGCTTGGAAGACTGGGCGCGACAAAGCGAGGCTCAGCCTTGCTAGCCTCTCGTTGCAAGGCGCACAGGCGGCGCGCGCTCTCCAACAGCAGCGGCGCAAGACGACGCAGCTCGCCCGTACGGCTGCCGAAGAAAAGACCCACGAGCGGCTCGTCTGCGCCGTACAGATGACGTTTGCGAAACGCGCTCCCACAGCCACGCGGAGCGCGCTCGTCGAAAATCGGATGTCCAACATGCACCGCACGCGCTCGAAAGCCCTCGAAGTAAGGCACTTCGAAGGCGTAGAAGGTCAGAATCGCATCGTAGCAGCGCGCAAAATTTCGCGCTCGCCAAGGGCGCGAAAGCCACACCGAGGGCGCAATGTAGTGAATTTTCACACGCGCACGCCGCCCTAAGGCGCGTGCGATCCAGTAGGAGCAAGTCGACATATCCACGCTCAAGAAGAGGTCGGGTTGCTTCGAGCGCAAGGCACGCGCCGTCTGCCACAGGCGTCGTAAGATCAGAGGCAACTTGACGAGAACTTCTTTCACGCCCACCGCTGCAAAGTCTCTTGTGTCGAAAAGGCTTTCCAGCCCTAAACGTTGCAGCTTCTCACCGCCGACACCGTAGAGGCGGAGCTTGGGGTTTCGTTCTTTCAAAGCCTCCACCACTTCGGCTACGAGGCGGTCGGCAGAGGGTTCCGCCGCAAAAACGGCGAGGCATCTCAACTTCATGGAGCAGGAGCTAGGCTGTAGAGGAAGAGGTTGCGGCGGTCGGCTTGTCTGACCGTCTCCAACGGCGGCACAAGCAACGCTCCTTGAGCTTCGAAGGCGATGCCGTGTAATCCTGCACGCGCTGCCCGTTGTAGAGTCTTTGTGCCGATGGCGGGCAGATCGAGATCGCGTCGTTGTCCCGTCTTGGGAAGCTTGACTAGCACGCCGCCTCGAAGGGAACGTTGCTGCTTGAGGCGGCGAACGCCGTCGAGTAGCGCATCGGTTCCCTCTAGCGTTTCCACCGCCAAGACGAGCCCTTGAGCGACGACGACGCCTTGTCCCATGTCCAAAGGCGCGAGCTTGTCGAGGACGCGCTTGGCGTATGCGATGTCCTTCCTGTCCGTGCGCGAAGGTCGTCGTTTGCCGAGCGCGCCTCGTCGGTCGGGACAGAGGGCGGGACAGAAGGTTTGCGGCGCAAGGACGCGCACGCCGCAACAGCGCAAAAGCCACGCGAGCCGTTTGAGCGCCCGCGCGTCCGTGTGGCGCGCGATCAGCCTTGCGGTGAGAAAGGCGAGCAGGTGGTGGCGCGTTGCACGCTGTCCCTCGCGCTCGCCCGAAGAGCGCCTGTAGCCGCCCGCCATCACGACGCGAGAAATGCCGCGCGCCTTAGCAAGACGCAACGCAGGCCAAAAGCCTTGCGGACGAACGACGGGACAACCGTCGAAAGAGGGAGGAGCCCTCTTATCAGAAAGCCAAACGACTAATGGGCGTATCCCGCGCGCGAGACAAGCGCGTACAACGAGTTGCGGCAAGAGTCCCTCACCCGCAACGATCGCAAGGTTCGAGACACGCGCAGGGCGCAAAGGAGGTGCTGCGCACGACGGAGATCCTTTCCCTCTCACTTCCTCACCTCGCGTGATGAGAGTCGCTGATGTCAGGGTAGGGGGTCAGCAGGGGGTAGCGATGTCGCGTCTGCACAAAGTCGAAGACGGGTTGCAGCTCTTCGAGCGAGCCGAACTCTTCTCGCAACGCCTCGATGCGCTTGTCGAGCGCGCCTTGCTGGTCGCGCAATCTTGCATAAAAACCTCGGATCCTGTTGACCGCAACGCGAGACGCGCCGCGCATGAGTAGCCCGCGCGCATTCACGCCTCGCAGGCAATAGCGCGTCGCTACCGTGAGCGGCAGCACATCGAATTGCAACTGCGTGCCGGCAACAAGGTAGCAATCCTCGCCGATCTTGACGAAGGGTTGCGTGTCGCATTTGCCGAGCAGAACGCTCCGCGCTCCGATCTCGGTGTGTCCCGACAAGCCGCACGAGCCCCCGATGATCGCGCCGTCGGCGATACGACAATCGTGGGCAATGTGCGACTTGTTCATCACATAGCAGCCCTCGCCGAGCTTCGTCTTGCCGCCGCCTGCGACAGTGCCGCGGTTGATCGTCACATGCTCTCTGATGACGCATCCTGCTCCGATCTCCAAGCGCGTGCCTTCGCCCCGATCCTTGACATGCTCGGGTTCCGTTCCCAACACGCAGAAAGGAAAGATACGGCAACCCTCGCCCAATGTCGTCGATCCCGTCAGCAGCGCGTGCGAGTCGACGACGCAGTTCTCTCCGACGCTGACACCTTCGCCGATCTCGACCCACGCGCCGATCTTGGCAGAAGCAGCGACAGAGGCGCGCCGATCGACGCGCGCCCAAGGATGAATACCCGAATGAATACCCGAATAAATACTCATGGGTTCAGTCGGAATCCTTTTCCATCATCGCCATGATCTCCCCGTCGGCAACGACGATTCCTTCCACCTTCGCCTCACCCTTACATCGCCACAGCACATTGCGGTTGGAAAGGCGTTCGCGTATTTTTTTCACATGCAGCTCCAAGATGCATCCCGGATAGACGGGCTTGCGGAAACGTGCTCGATCGATTCCGACGAAGTAGATATTTCTTTGACGGAGGCTCATCGTGTTGGACGCGCCGAAGACGATACTTGCTACTTGTGCCATCGCCTCCAAGATCAACACGCCCGGAAAAATGGGTCTTCCGGGAAAGTGTCCCTGAAACCACGGCTCGCACACGGAAATCGCTTTGATACCCACGCCCGATTGCGAAGCCTTGATGCGCTCCACCCGATCGACCAATAAGAACGGAAAACGATGCGGCAGAATCGAAAGAATATCCTGAATCTGTTGATCGTCAAGATCGCGTCCTTGCTCCTTGGCAGGATCGCGCGGCAGCGGGGAGGAGGAAGAAGTCATGACAAGTTCGAAGAAGGTTGTCTCGTCAGTTTATCTATTTTCTTGCGGCGATGCAATTCCTCGCGCAAAGGACGCGCCGGCCTGCCGAAGAAGATCACGCCGTCGCCCTTCAGGTTGCGCTCTGCAATCGAGAAGTTCATCATCTGCACACCGTCTCCGATAGTGATGTTCGACCAAA
>JABAAD010000001.1 GCA_014238935.1 Alphaproteobacteria bacterium | reverse complement strand
GCGGATGACGAGCGTCGATTCCTGCGCACGACGGTTGATCGTATCGATCGCCTGCGTGAGGCGAGCAATCTCCTCAGCAGCGCCGCGCACGCGCTGGGTGGTATATGCGACGCGCGGGATCATCTTTTGGGTTGCCTCGCGCGCTTGTCCGGATTGTCGTCGCATTTCGTCCGATGTCAAGACCAGCTGTCCTGTCGCGCCTGCCAGTCCTCCTGTTGCTCCTTGCACCTTCTCTTGAAAGTCGATGATCAAGCCCTCGAGCCGACGGCTTCTCTCTTCGTCCATGCGCCTTGTGTCGCTGCGCGCATCGACCATGCTTTTTTCGCCGTGTGCGCGTTCGACCAATCTTTTCAGCGTACGGGCGTATTCTCCCAGTCGGTCGTCGCGCTCAAGGTAGGGCAAGGGACGCTCGCCGCGCTGAAAGGGCAACAGGCTTGCGAGCAAGAATCTGATTCCTTTTTGTGTCCAGTCCTGCTTGGGCGACAGCATCTGCCCTGCCCAAAGGCACAGCAGCGAGCAAACGAGCGCGACGAAGATCGTCAAGCGCAACAGAAAGGTTTCCCGCGGCGGCAAGCTTGGCGACACCTCATACACAAGAGTTGAGCCGCCCTCCGATGCAAGAGCTACCTGCTTCTTCCCGATGCTTGCACGCTGTGTGTCGGCGACGACGAGCATCCATCGTTCGTCGAACAGGTTCAGCGGGCGGAATCGTGCGAACCTGTGTTGCTCGCCGCCCTTCTCTCCTTCGGTCGCTGTTGCGCCTAAGGACTGAGAGTGGACGAAGGCTTCGTTGAGCCAAGCGCGGATTTCGGTTTGTCTTTTTCCTTCGCCCAAGATCTGCATCGTGCCGCTGGGATCGACGAAAAACAGCTGCGCGCCGGGCAGCGCGCCGAAGGAGCTCGATCGCAGCAGCAGTTGTTTAAACATCTGCTCGCGCGACTGGAACAGCAACAAGGTTCCCTGCAAGGTGCGCTCGGCATCCAGCATCGGTAGCGCGTAAAAGGCAAAGGGCGTCTCCGCTCCGACGGCGCTGGGTGAGCGTGTATGGCTTGCAAAGAAGAGCTGCGTGCCGTCGTCGAGTTGTGTCGCAGCATCGCCCAGCAAAAGGGGCGATCCTTGTTCGATGGCAAACAGGACTGCACGGCGATACAGTTCTTCCAGCAACTCACCCGTAGCGTCGCCGACCACCCGACGCAACGACTGGGAGGTTGATACTTCGTTCTCGGAGGAACCTGTCTCGTTTTCCTCCTCGCTTTCCTCTCGAAAGTCGACTTGGGCGAGCGCCTCATCGCCGCTTGCAACGAAGACCACCTCCCCCTCGACATTGACGATCAACATCTCTTGAAGAAAGTTGTCGCGCAGGAAATCTCTTGCCGCCTCGTTCGATGAAAGAAAGTTGAGCGGTGGCTCCTGCTTTTCCTTCTCCGCTTGCTCTTCTGCCTGCGACAAGGATTCGACCAAGGATTCGACCAAGGATTCGACATAGGCGCGCAAGCGCGGCGCGCTCGCCATTGCACGCAAGGTTGCTTCCCAGTTGTCGATGTTAGAGGCGACCTGTCTTTCGGAGAATTCTACGAGCAGACGGAATTGCCTGTCTTCCTCCTTGTCGATGATGCGCTGGGTTCGTGTGCTGTTTTCTTCTGCGAATTGATCGAAGAGTCGCAAGCCGCCGACAATGTAAAAGAGCACGACCCCGACGACCCACAAGCTTCCCATCACCCACGGCGTGCGCAGGATCTCGTAGGCTTTCTTCTGTGCTGAGGGCTCGTCCCTTTGGTGTTGTGCGCTTTTTTGTCGCATCGGTCTTTGTTCGACGGCGACGATTTCTCTCGTCTCCTCGCTCGATTCTTTCTTGGAGAAGCGCCGGGTAGAAGAGGCAAGGGAAGATGCCGGGGAAGATGCCGGGGAAGGGGCAGGGGAAGAGTGCAGCGTCCTCTTCCAAAAGGAGGCGAGGGCTTTTGCCCATCGTCGGAGCGTATTCACGATTCTGCCTCCTGCTCGTGCCCTGCGCGGGCGGATCTGTGGGTTGTCCATTCTAGCACGATTGCCCAAGGTATTACCAAAGGTATTACCAAAGGTATTACCAAAGGTATTACCAAAGGTATTACCCAAGGTATTACCAAAGGTATTACCAAAGATATTACCAAAGGTATCATTCTGCTGCGGATCGCGCCTGTTCGACCGCCTCTTCCAAAGCGACGGAGACGATTCTGCTGCACCCGGGCTCTGGCATGGCGACACCGTAGAGGTGCACGGCGCGGCTCATGGTGTGGCGATGGTGGGTGATGACGAGGAATCGCGTTTCGTGTTGTTGTGCGAGTTCTTCGAGCAAGTCGCAGAATCTTGCGACATTGGTATCGTCGAGGGCGGCGTCGACCTCGTCGAGGATGCAGAATTTTCCTCCTGCGACGGAGAAGACCGCCAAGACGAGAGCGATTGCGACCAACGCCTGTTCTCCGCCCGACATGACGCTGAGCGATTTGAGTCGTTTTCCCGGCAGAGCGAGGCGTATTTCGAGTCCTGATGTTATGGGATTTTCGGGCTCGGAGAAGAAGAGCTTCGCCTCTCCTCCGCCGAAGAGCCTTTCGATGAGCGCGGCGAATCGCACGCCCGTCTCCTGTTGGACGCGCACCAGTTTTTCAGCGGCCTCCCCCTCCAAAGTTCGCACCGAGAGGCGCAACTTCTCCAAAGCCTGCGTGACATCGGCGTACTGTCGCTGCGTCTGCTCGTGCTCTGCGGAGAGACTTTGCAACGCCTGCTTTGCCGTGAAGTTGATTTCACCCAAGCGCGCACGCTTGTCTTGGGTTGCGCGTCGCGCTGTTTTCTGCAGCTCGATGCTCTCGGCAAGGAAGGCATCGTCGAGGTCGTAGCGTTGCCGCAGCTGTTGTAGCGAGCAATCCATCTCCTCCAACGCGCGCGCGGCTAGCCTTTGTTGCGCGAGAGGCAGGGGCTCGGCTTGTGCCTGCAAGCGCACCGCCTCCTTTTCCGCCTCTGCGTTTTTTGCGCTGCACAGCCGATGTTGCTCGCGCCATCGATCGACATTTTTGCTCGTCTGCTCGAAAGCATTTTTGCGCATCCGAAGCTCGCCTTGCGCTCGACGGTGGAGCGCGTGTTTTTCGGCAAGGAGCTTCCGCTCGCGCAACGGACGCTCTTCTTGTAGCAAAGCCTCGCTTTCGATGGTACGCAGGCTTTCGATGCTGTGCGCTAAAAGCTGGTGTTGACGCTCCCGCAAGGCGCGCAGGCGTTGCTCGCTTGCAACGCGTGCCTGCTGCTCGTCGCGCACGCGCGCTATGGATGCCTGCTCGCGTTGCTGTTCCGCCGACAGCCTGCTGTGTTCGTCCAACAAAGCCTCGCGCGTCGAGGTGAGTCGCGCCTGCTCGTTTGCCAGTTGCTCTCGCTTGCAAAGTTCCTGCAAGCCCTGCTCTGCCGAAAGTTCTTTCGCACGCGCGTCCTCCAAGCCGAACGAAAGCTGCCTCTCGTGCGCGTGATAGCGCTCCTGCTCCAAGGCGGCGGCCTCTGCGCTTCGCAAGCGCTTGCGCAAGGACTGCAAGTCCTTGCCTTGTCTTGCTTGTTCTTCCAGCACTACCCGCATCTGCTCGCGCGTCTCCGAAATCTGCCTTGCCTTTGCGCTCGCCTGCTCTTTGTCGTCGTGCATCGCCTGCTCCAAGTCCGCCTCGCTTTTCGCCAAAGCCTCCTTGCGTTTCTCTTTTTGCAAGAAGGCGCGAAAACGTTGTTCCAACGCCTCTGCCAACGCCGCGCCTGTCGTAAGCCCGTCCCAACGCCAACACGAGCCGTCGCGCGCGACAAGACGCTGTCCGCGCGACAACGCCGCTTGCAAAGCCTCCCCCTCGCGCCGTGAGCCGACAAGTCCGATGCAAGCCAAACGCGCGCGCAACGGCGCAGGTGCGCGGGCAAAAAGCTGTGCAAAGCTGGCGACACCCGCAGGCAAGGCGGGCAAGTCACCTTCAGGAAGCGGAAGGCTTTTCCACGCGCGCCAAAGGGTCGCGTCTTTCTGCTGGTGTTTGTCTTCCAAGCTGGCGAACAGGTCTTCGCCGAGCGCACCGAACAGAGGACGCGCGAGTCCTTCGGGAATATTCCAATCGACGACAAGGGGGTTGCCTTCCGCATCCGTCTCCGAGCTTGTCTGGGAAAAGGACGAGGACGCCTCACGGTACAGGTCACGATTTCTGTCGCGTTCCTCTGTCAGCGCAAGGAGGCGCGCGCGACTTTGAGCGTCCAAACGTTCGCGTCCTTGTAGCAGCGCCTCTTCTTCCCTTCGCATGCGCGGCAATACTTTGCTCTGCGTCTCTTGCGCGCGGGTCTCCGCAAGATGCACCTCCTCTATCAAGGCTTGCAAATCTTCCTTTGTTTGTTCTTCTTTTGTCCGTTCTTTTTTTGTCCGTTCTTCGTGCGCGCTGCTTTCGGAGTTTTGCGTCTGCGTTTTTTTGTCGATTTTTTCTGTAAGCTTTGCGAGTTCTTTCTCCAGCTGCTGCTTCTGCGAGCGCGATGCTGCTAGGCGTTCGGAGTAGATTGCCCCTCGCTTGTCGTAGTCGCTCAGGGCTAATGCGAGCTGTTTCAGCCTCCGCTCCACCGTCACCAGCTCCTGCGTCAGTTTGCTTAGAGCCTTTTTCTGCCTGCGCTCGTTGTCTTTTTCCTGCGTTGGCTCTTTTTTGTCCGCCTCGCCCGCTCCTCCTGCCTGCAGTTGTTGTCGCGCGTCCTTCCAGAGTCCTTCGATCTCTTCGAGTGCACGCTGCTGTTCGTCGCGCAAACGCGTGAGTTCTTGCTGTCGCTGCGCCAAGATTTTTTTTCGCTCCTCGCTTTCTTTGAGCGATCGTTCTAATAGCACCGTGTCCTGCTCGAGGCTTTGGCATCTCGCTGCGCTTTCGATTTCGCACTTTTCTGCGGCGCTTTGCTGCTGTTGTGCTTCGATTATCTCTGCCTCGATTTTTGCGAGCGCGGTGCGCCCTTGTTCGCTTTCGCTCTCGCACTCTTTTTGTCGTCTTTCGATTTTGCGTGCCGCCTTGCACAAGGTGTCTTCTTCGCGCGCGAGTTCTGCGGCTTGCCATCGTTTGATTTGTTGCGAGAGGTTTCGATAGCGCTCGGCGCGCGCCTCGTCGGTGCTCAGGGATTGTATTTGCTTTTTGATTTCTTGCATGCGGTCTTCGACGCGCGCCAGTGTTGTTTGTGTGTTGTCCATCGCTGCGATCGCCTCGCTGCGTCGCGCGTACAAGCCTCGCACGCCTGCCGCCTCCTCGATCAGCTGCCTTCGTTCGGAGGGTTTTGCCTCGACGAGAGCCGCCACCCTTCCCTGAGCGATGATCGCCGATGCGTTCGCGCCCAAACCGATGTCGGCGCACAATGTCTGCACATCACGCGCCAAGACCTCCTTGCCGTTGATGCGATAGCTGGAGCCTCCGCCCGTCTCGATACGCCTCGAGAGAGCGACCCTCTGCTCGCCGCGCAATCTCGTCAACATGTTGCTGCCCGCTGCCTTGCCCGCCCGTGCGCTGGGTTCTGTCTCTGATGTCTGTTGCAAGAAAGGAGTCGGATTTTCCAGCGTCAAGGTGACCTCGGCGCGCGAGAAAGGAGGACGCTCGCTGCTGCCGTTAAAGATCATCTCGTCCATCTCTGCGCCGCGCAGCTGGCGTGCCGAGCTCTCGCCCATGACCCATCGCAAAGCTTCGACGATGTTCGACTTGCCGCAGCCGTTCGGTCCGACAAGCGCGCTCATGCCGGCGCTGAAGACGATCTCCGTAGGATCGGCAAAAGACTTGAACCCCGACAATTTCAAGGAAACGGGATACACGAGTGACAAACCTCCTGTTTTACAAGTCTCCGATCGTATCCAAAGCCTCTTCGATGGCGCGAGTAATGCTTTTTTCCGTCAGCGCTCCCGACAGCTTTTTACCCGCAACGACCAAAGTCGGCGTCGAAGAGATTTTGTAACGTTTTTGTCCCGCAATCTGCTCTTCTAGCACGGCACGCTCCAAAGCCTTGTCTTCGAGACAAGCCCGCGCGCGCGCGCGATCGATTCCAACCAACGCGACGACGGCAAACAGCCCATCCTGCGGATCGGTATCTTTCGTCCACCTATGCTGCTTTTCCAGCATCGCGCCAATGAGCTTTGCGCGCAAGGGCTCGCCGCCGCAACGCGCCAACACCGCCGCTTGCAACGCCAGGCTGTCCAAAGGAAAGTCACGATAGACAAAGGCAACACGCCGGTTTCGCAGCACGCCCTTTGCCAACCCTGCGTAAGCCTCTCGGTGAAACACGGCGCAATGCGGACAAGTGAGCGACAAGTATTCTTCGACGACAACCCTTGAGTTTTGGGTCGTGGTTTGCCCTGATGTTTTCCCGTTTGCCCCCCCGAAGGCGACGAATCCTACTCCCGCGACGAGCATCAGGAGCAGCGTCGCCCCCAGCCCTGTCCTTAAGAGCACCTTCTTTTTTAGGATGGAAATGTCGAAGTATCGCATGGTCTTCTCCTCAAGATGGTCTTCTCCATAAGAGCGGTTTGTCTTTGATTCTACAAGATCGGCGAGCTCTCCGCCAGCGACAAGGGGTTGAGAGGGGTTTTGGGGTGGAAGTTTTCCCCTTTTTTCTACCAGCGGATTAGAGCGCCTCCCCAAGCGAATCCTCCTCCCATAGCGGTGAGCGCGACCAAGTCTCCGTGCTTGATCCATTCCTTCTTGCAGGCGTGATCGAGCGCTGCCGGAATGGTGGCGGCGGAAATGTTTCCGTGGTCTCCCACGGTCGAGACGACTCGCGTCTCCTTGATGCCGAGCCTGCGCGCAACCCCGCTCATGATGCGACTGTTCGCCTGATGCGGAACTAGCCACGCGATGTCTTCTACGCCCAAACCGTTGCGCTCGAGCAGCAACGCCACGCTCTGCGACATCTTGTCGATCGCCTCACGAAAGACGACGCTACCCTGCATTTTCAAACATCCGACTCTGTCGCTCGACCCCGCGCCGCCGTCGACATAGAGTTGCTCGTAGAATCTGCCGTCGGTCGCCAGCGTTATATCGACGATACCGCGCGCTCTGCCGCTTCGTGCGTGCGCCTCCTCCTTGCCCGCAGCCCGCAAGACGAAAGCTCCCGCGCCGTCGCCAAACAGAACGCAAGTGCTACGGTCTGTCCAGTCGATGATGCTGCGAGAGTAAATCTCCGCCCCGACGACCAACACACGACGCGCTTGTCCCAACCCCACCCCTTTCCACGCGCTATGCAGCGCAAAGATGAACCCCGCGCACACCGCTTGTATATCGTACGCAGGAATGGGTGTGTTGACGCCCAACTTCTGTTGGAGCTTCGCGGCGGTTGCGGGAAAAGTGTTTTCGGGGGTCGTCGTCGCCAAGACGATTGCATCGATCTGTTGCGCGCTGCATCGCGCATGGAGCAAGGCTTGTTGTGCGGCTTTGAGCGCCAAGTCGGAAGTTTTTTCTTCGTCTGCTGCGATGTGTCGCTGTCTTATACCTGTACGCGTTCGGATCCACGCATCGTCGGTCTCCAATTTTTGCGCGAGTTCCTCGTTCGTCAGGATTCTTTTCGGCAGGTAAGCACCGACTCCCTCGACGACGACGGAGTCGGCGGCGTCAATCTGTTCGTTCACTTCGGAGTTGTGTTTGTCGGAGATTTTTAGGGCGCGTTTTGCAGCACAGATTGAGAGGTCGGGGATTCGGGATCGTGCTCGTCGTTCTTTTGTGTTTGTCGCAGTTGCTCGTTGATTCTCGACATGAACCCCCTTCGCACGACATTGACCCCGAGCGAGGTTGCGTTAGCAAAGCCCAGCGCGTCTGTTCCGCCGTGGCTCTTGATGACGAGCCCGTCGAGTCCCAAGAAGACGGCACCGTTGTAATTTCTGGGATCGATTCGCCTTTGCAATCGCCGCAAGGCTTGATGAGCGAAGAGGTATCCGAGTTTTGCGAAGATCGAGGATCGAAACATCTCTTGCAAGAAGAGCAGCATGGCATTGGCTGTGCCTTCCATGGCTTTGAGCGCGATGTTGCCGCTGCATCCGTCTGCGACGACGACATCGACTCTGCCTGACAGGAGGTCGTCTCCTTCGACGAATCCGTAGTAAGAGATGATTCGGGGATTTTTTTTGAAGAAGGCTGCGGCTTGTCGAACTTCCAAGCGCCCCTTGATCGCCTCGGCACCGATATTCAGCAGTCCGACGCGCGGGTTGTCGATGCCGAGCCCTGTCCTTGCGAATGCGTCGCCCATGAGGGCGAATTGCACGAGCATCTCTTTGCTGGAATCGACATTGGCACCCGAATCGAGCAACACGGTTTCTGCGTTGCGATTGATGAAATAGCAGCAGATAGCGGGTCTGAGAATGCCTGGCAGCATGCGCAGTTGGAACTTGGAGAGCGCCATAAGCGCGCCTGTGTTGCCCGCCGAGACGACGCAATCGGCTTCCCCGTCGGCAACCGCGCGTATTGCGCGTCCCAAGCTCGATTCTCTGCCGTGTCGCAAGGCTTGTGCGGGCGGCAAGTCGGACTTGATGACATCCTCCGTATGGCGAATCTCGCTACGTTGGTTGAGAAAAGGTAGCGCCTTGAGCAAGGGGCGCAGCTGTTTTTCTCTGCCGAAGAAGAGGAATCGACACTCGGGGTTGCGCTGGGCTGCTCGATGCGCGCCTTCTACGACCATCCCTGGCGCTTTGTCGCCGCCCATGGCATCCAACGCCAACCGCGGCGACAGAACGGAGGGCGCGTCAAAGCTCAAGCCATTGCTGTTCGACATCGTCTTCCGTCACTCATGAATCGTGGACGGCGACAACCTCGCGCGAACGATACACGCCGCACGCTTCGCACAAACGATGCGGAAGGGAAGGTTCGCCGCAATTCGGACATTCGCGCGAACGCACGACACTCAACGCACTGTGCGCGCGACGTTTGCCGCGACGCATAGGCGAAACCTTACGTTTGGGAACTGCCATTAAAAAAATCTCCGAAAAAACAAACTCCCAGTCTACCCTTCGCAGACAAAAAAGCAAGTGTCTCTGCTTGCCCCCTCGCTACTTATGCTCTCACTCCTTACCTATGCGTCCGTCTGACGCAGGCGCGCAGCGAGGAGTGCGCCAAGCGCCTCTCGACCTTTCGCGCGTGAGAAAACAGCTTGCGGCAATCTGCGCCGAGCATGTTGCGCGCAAGGGCGGAATGCCACTCCTTGCGGTTGCGCGCAAGACGATAGGCATCGAAGGCTCCATAGACTCGCGAAAGAATTTTTTTTACCTTCTTGCCGACGCTCAAGTCGCCCGTTCCCATCTCGCGCAGCGAATGGTCCAAGTCGCGCACGAAGGTTTCCATCATGGCGCGCACGACCGCATCGAAGCGCGTTTTAAATCGCTCGGTGTAGAGGTGCAGGTGTAGCGTCAGACAATCCAAACGTCCCTCCGAGGTGTCTTGGACAAAGCCTCCCTCGAACAGAGCGCGATCGCGTGAATCACGAAGAGCGCAAGCGTAAAGCTCAGCGCCGTACAGACGCTCCGTGCGCGCGCGCAAAAAACGAAAGCGCACGAGACGACACAAAAACAAGGCTCGTCGCATTTTTGCCTCCTGATATTTTACGCACAACCCGCGACAATCGGCTTATGATAGAACAATCATGAAGCGTTCGTTCTTGCAATCGTTTTCGCTCGCCTTGCGCCTTTTCATCCTGCCCGTCGGTGCGCTCGCCTTGTTGTACGGAACGATCGCTTGCGCGCAGAAGGGCGTGCAAGGCGTGTGGTTTACACAAAGCCAAATCGCACTGCTGAGGGTGGGCGAGCAAACGCAAGAAGAGGTGATCGCTCTGTTGGGGCCGCCCAATTTGGTCAATCCCTATCGTCCGCACATCTCCTACTACTACGGAGCGCGCACGAAGCAGGTCGGACAATTTTCACCGACGCTGAAAGATCGCCAAGTGCTGATTCTGCTTTTTGGACGCGACGGGAAAGGGAGCGTGCTGCAATCCTTAGAGGTGCGCGACCTCGATCGGGTGCGCTTCGCCCGCACCGATCCCGACAAGACGCGAGGACTGCGTTCTGCAAAGCGCACCTTTTTCCAGGACATCTTCGGCAATATCGGACAAGTGGGCGTGGGATCTGCGCCGTGAAGACGCTGTGACCTTTGTCGCCTCGGCAACACGAAGCTATCCGAAAACGCGCTTGCGACGCTTGCGTAGCAGCGATGCCTTGTTGCGATTGTGTGCGGAACATCGTCTCGGTGCTGCCGACTTGGTCTGGCCCCTTTTTGTCAAGGAGGGGCATAACGAACGCGAGCCCACAGCCTCGATGCGCGGTGTCGAGCGTCTGACCTGCGACCTCCTGCCCGCGTGCGCCGAGCGCGCGGTGCGCTTGGGCATCCCTGCGCTCGCCTTGTTTCCTGTCGTGCCGCAGGAGGCGAAGAGCGCGGACGGGCGCGAGGCGTGGCGCAAGGACAACCTCATGAGCCGCGCCTTAAAAGCTTTGCAGGGATGCGGAGCGTCGATCATCGTCGATGTCGCGCTCGATCCCTACACGACGCACGGACACGACGGTATCGTCGAGGGCTCTCGCGTCGACAACGAGGCTTCGTTGGTCGCGCTCGGCAAGCAAGCGCTCGCGCTCGCCGAGAGCGGTGCCGATCTTCTTGCGCCCTCCGACATGATGGACGGTCGCATCGCAAGCTTGCGCGCGCTGCTGGACGCGCAAGGTTTCGCGCACCTTCCCCTCGTCAGCTACGCGGCGAAGTTCGCCTCGCACCTCTACGCTCCCTTCCGCGAGGCGCTGAAGGTCGTCCCGCAAGGACGCGCTTCTTCCGAGCGTGGCGAGGGTGCACCGCGCGACAAACGAGGCTACCAGCTCGACTGCGCAAACGGCGAGGAAGCCTTGTGGGAGATCGCGCTCGACTTGCAAGAAGGAGCCGACATGGTGATCGTCAAACCCGCGCTGCCCTACCTTGATATCGTGCGCCGCGCTAAGGAAGCCTTCGCAGCCCCGCTGTTGTGCTACCATGTATCGGGCGAGTACGCAGCGCTCAGAACGGCGGGCGAGGCGGGCGTTCTCGACGAACGTGCTTGCTTGCTCGAACAACTTCTCTGTTGCAAACGCGCAGGCGCGAGCGCTGTAATCACCTACTACGCACCGCTCGCAGCGGAGTGGATCAACGAAAGACTGTAACAAGAGGCAGCGACACAAAAAGAAGACGAAGGGCATGGTCAGAGGACAAACAGAAAACATCGCTATCGAAAAGGAGATGGAACGCTCCTACCTCGATTACGCCATGAGCGTGATCGTCGCGCGTGCGCTGCCCGATGCGCGCGACGGCTTGAAACCCGTCCATCGTCGTATCCTGTATGCCATGCAGGAAGGGGGCTACACGGCGTCGAACGCCTATCGCAAATGTGCGCGCATCGTAGGCGAGGTCATGGGCAAGTATCACCCGCACGGCGATGCGCCCGTCTACGACGCAATGGTGCGCATGGCGCAAGACTTCTCGATGCGCCTGCCGTTGATCGACGCGCAAGGCAACTTCGGCTCGATCGACGGCGACCGCGCCGCTGCGATGCGCTACACCGAAGCGCGACTGGAGAGAGCGGCAGAAGCGCTTTTGCAAGACATCGACAAGGATACCGTAGACTTTGTGCCCAACTACGACGGTGCCTTGAACGAACCCCGCGTTCTACCCTCGCGCCTTCCGAACTTGCTCGTCAACGGCGGCGGCGGCATCGCCGTCGGCATGGCGACGAACATTCCGCCGCACAATCTCGGAGAGGTGTGCGCGCTTTGTCGAGCGGTGCTCAAAAAACCCGAAATCGCGCTCGAAGAGCTCATCGAAAGATTGCCCGGCCCCGATTTTCCTACGGGCGCGCTCATCCTCGGACGCGACGCCGTCAAGGAGTGCTACCGCAAGGGGCGCGGCGCTATCGTCGTGCGTGCGCGTAGCACCATCGAGCCCCTGCGTGGAGGAAAAAATTTGCTGTTGTTTACAGAGATCCCCTACCAAACGAACAAGGCACGCATCATCGAGCGCATCGCCGAGCTGGTGCGCGAGAAGAAAGTCTTCGGCATCTCGGATCTGCGCGACGAATCCGACCGCGAGGGCTTGCGCATCGCCGTCGAGATCAAGGCGAGCGCGCGTCCCGAACAGGTGCGTGCGCTGCTCTTCAAGCACACAGCCCTGCAGTCGAGCTACAGCGTCCAGCTGCTGGCTTTGGATCGCGGGCAACCCCGTGTGATGAACCTGAAAGAGCTGCTGACGACCTTCCTCGATTTCCGCGACGAGGTGTTGCGTCGACGTACCGCCTTCCTACTGAACAAGGCGCGGAGGAGACTACACAGCTTGTGCGGATTGTTGGTCGCAACCGACGAGATCGAGCGCGTCGTCGCCCTCATTCGCGCCGCCGTCGATGCCGAGCAGGCAAGGCAAGCCCTCATGGCGGAGACTTGGAGCACGCGAGCTGTGCAAGCCTTGCTGGAACGAAAAGAACAAAACGGCGAGAGCACAACATCCGCAAGCGAGGCGGAGGCAACGACGGCGCTCGATATCGTCTCGGACGGCAAGTGCCGTCTCAGTCGTGCGCAGTGCCAAGCGATCTTGGAACTGCGTTTGCAACGCCTCGTCGGTTTGGAGAAAGAAAAGCTGCTGGCAGAGGCGCGCGAGAACATGGCGCGTATCATCGAATGTCGTGCGCTGCTCGCCTCGAAGGAGCGTCGTTCGAAAAACATTCAGGAAGATCTGCGCGAGGTGGAACGGCTGTTCGCAACCGAGCGACGCACCGACATCGTCGAGCAGAAGGTAGACTTGGAGGAAGACGCGGAAATCCTTGTCCCGCGCGAGGAGGTGGTGGTGACGATCACGCGTCAGGGTTATGTCAAGCGTGTCGCCAGCAAGACCTATCGCAGCCAACACCGCGGCGGCAAGGGACGCGCCGGCATGAAGGTCGGCGAGGAAGACGACCTGCTGCAAACATGCTTCGTCAACACGACGGCGTACCTGCTCTTCTTCACCAGTCGCGGCAGGGTCTATACGCTCTCGACCGCCGATCTGCCTGAGGGCAGCCCGCAGGGGCGCGGCAGGAATGTCGCCAACCTGTTGGAGCTGACAGAGGGCGAGCGCGTCACCAACATCACCCCGCTGCCGGAGAGCGCACAAGAGTTGAAAAACAAGAGTCTCGTGTTCGCCACCGCATCGGGCAGCGTGCGGCGCAACGCGCTCGAAGATTTCACCCGTATCATGCGCAACGGCATCATCGCCATGAAGATCCCTGAGGGAGACGCGCTCGTCGGGGCGGTCGTGTGCGACGAAGGAGACGACCTCTTTCTTGCCAGCCGCCGCGCTCAAGCGATTCGTTTTCCTCTCTCGGAACTGCGCACCTTCACTTCACGCGGAAGCAGCGGAGTGCGCGGCATCAATCTTGGCGAGGGCGACAGGCTAGTCTCGATCGCACCCATTCCCGCCAACAGCGGCGAGGAGACGGCGATCTTCACCGCGCTCGCCTCGGGCTATGGCAAACGCACTCGTGTTGCGGAATATCGTCTCATTGCGCGTGGAGGCAAGGGATTGAAGAACGCCTTGCTGGGTAAGGGCGACGAGGTTGTCGCCAGCCTGCCCGTGCGCGCGGGCGACCAGCTCAACCTCTATTCCAACCAAGGACAGTTTTCGCGCATCAACGCCGAGAGCGTACGCTTGTGCGGACGCTCGACGCGCGGCGTACGCCTGTTCGATCTGAAGGAGGGAGAAACGTTAGTCGCGCTCGGAAAAATTCTGTTGGAGGGAGGCGGCTTGCAATCTGACGAGGGCGGCAAGCCATGACCTGTCGCGTTGCCTTTTATCCGGGGTCGTTCGATCCGATCACCTACGGGCATTTGGATATCGCCGAGCGCGCGTTGCGCTTGTTTGAGGAGTTGATCGTCGGAGTTGCGTCCAGCCGCACCAAGAACACGCTGTTTTCGCAAGCGGAACGCGTGGCGCAAGTGGAACGAGCCATTGCGCCAGCATTTCCGAAAGCAACTTCACGCCTTCGTGTTGTTGGCTTCGAATCGCTTCTGATCGAGAGCATGCGTCGGCACGATGCGCGCGTGATTTTACGCGGCATGCGCGCTGTGTCGGACTTCGAGTTCGAGTTTCAGCTCGCCGGCATGAATCGTGCGCTCGCCCCTGACATCGAGACTGTCTTTCTGACGGCAACGGACAAGTATCACTTCCTCTCGTCGCGTTTCGTGCGCGAGATCGCGCTGATGGGCGGCGACATCGGCAGCTTTGTGCCGCCTTGTGTTGCGAGCGCCTTGCGACAAAAAGCCTCGAGCGTCAAGCCGTGAAAAGCGACCTGAGTCCGCGCCTTTTGCACTACCGCCGTCTGAATGTGCACGGCTTGTGGTCGCTCTACCAGCGCGAGGTGCGACGCTTTCTCGTCGTGTGGGTGCAGACTGTGGCAACGCCTGCGATCACGGCGCTCATCTTTCTCGCCATCTTCTCGCTCGCCTTCGAGCGCACGGAGATCCGAGTTTCGGGGTTGCCGTTTGCAACCTTCATCATGCCGGGGTTGGTGATGATGAGCATCATTCAAGGCGCGTTCGCCAACACCTCGTCGTCGCTGTTGGTGAGCAAGCTACAAGGCAACATCGCCGACTTGCTGCTCGCTCCGCTGAACGCGAACGAGCTGACGCTGGGAATCGTCTTGGGGGGAGCGACGCGAGGATTTTTCGTAGGAATCCTCGTCGTGCTGGCGCTCCTGCCTTTCGTCGAGTTCTCCTTTCTCCACCCCTTCGTCATCCTGTACAACGCGCTGTGCGCTGCGATGCTCATGTCTGTGTTCGGCGCCTTCGTCGGCTTGTGGGCAGAAAAGTTCGAGCATGTCGCAGCCCTCACCAGTTTTGTCGTCGTTCCTCTCTCTTTCCTCTCGGGCACCTTCTACCGCATCGACAGCCTTCCTGAACCCTTCCAAACGCTCGCTCGACTGGATCCTCTCTTCTACCTCGTCGACGGACTGCGCTACGGATTCACGGGAACGGCGGAGGGCAACATTCTTGTCAGCTCTCTGATGCTGTTCGCAACGACCGCATTGTGCTACTTCGGGCTGTGGCGGCTTTTCGCCATCGGATACAAACTCAGAAAATAACGCTAGAGAATCTTGCGCGCGTTTGTTTTGCGTCCGTCAAGATTGCTCCCCCACGCGCCAAGCGCGCGTTTGTTTTGCGCCCGTCAAGATTGCCCGCACAAGCCCCGCTCACGATCTCTTCGTGAAAATAAGCCAGCGCATAGAAGCGAAATTGACGAACAAAGCCGTGCCCGTGCCAACGACAACGCCAACGACAGGATAGCGCGCCGCCAACGGCAACCACACAAGGCACGCCGTAAAGACACCCAAGTTGACGAGCGCGCCTACTACCATCATCGGATAGTAAAAGAGTAGGGAGCCTCCGTCGGGTCGTTCTCGAAATGTCCAGTTCTTGTTGAAAAACCATGTGAACAGCACGCCGCAGGAAAAGCCCACGCAACGCAACAGCAGAGTATGCAAGACCGTCTGGGGGGCGAAGAGCATCACCAACAGCGTGAGAGAACCCGCGTCGATGACGAACCCTCCCGTGCCGACGCAAAGAAAGGGCAAGATGAAACGCAACTCATCGTGCACCCATCTCTTGAGGCGAAGAAACAATCTTTCAAGCACGGCGCACGAAAGTTACGGGCGCGAAGGACGACAAGGCAAAACAGCTTGCAACAAGACAGCTTGCAACAAGACGACTCGCAACAAGACGGCTTGCGACAAGATGATTTGCAAAACGAGCTAGCTTAGCGGCTGCGATTGAAGTAGCGGAAGAACTCGCTCTCAGGCGAGAGGATGATGGTGGTCTCACCGCCTTCGATGCTTTTCCTGTAGACCTCGAGCGACTTGTTGAATTCGAAGAAGGCGGGATCACGAGAGAAAGCGCGCCCGAGCAGACGGTTGCGCGCCGCCTCGCCCTTGCCGCGCAGGATGTCGCTTTGGCGGGTTGCGTCCGCCAAGATGATCTCTTTCTCCTTGTCGGCTTGCGCACGGATTTTTCTTGCCGACTCGTTTCCCTGCGCGCGCAGCTCGCGTGCCTCGCGCTCGCGTTCGGTGCGCATGCGTTCGAAGACGGCTTGGCTTGTATCATCAGGCAAGTCGGTGCGCCCGATGCGCACATCGATCACCTCGACGCCAAAACTCTCGGCACTCTTGCGCACCTCCTCGCGGATCTCGTTCATGATGGCCTCGCGCTGGCTGGAGAGCAAGGTGTCCAACGACACCGTTGCGATCACGCGCTGCAAGGCGGCGTTGATATTTTTGCCGAAGCGGTCGCGCAGACGCGTCTCGTTGCGAATGCGCTGGTAGTAGATCTTCGGATGGACGATGCGATAGCGTGCGAAAGCATCGACGGCGATGCGTTTCTTGTCGGTCAGCAGCACCTCGAAGGGAGGCGGATCGATATCGAGCGTGCGCTTGTCGTAGGTGACGACATTGTCGATCAGAGGCACTTTCGCGCGTAGCCCTGGCGTGAAAATTTCGCGTTGCACTTCGCCGAAGCGCACGATGAGCACCTGCTCGGTCTGCTGGACGGTAAACAGGGTGAGCAATGCACCGACCACCGAGAGCAACGCAAGCCCCGCCAACAGCAACAGAAAAACGGAAAATCTTCCTCTTTTGCCTTTGCCACCGCCGCTGCCGCCGCCCTTTTCTGCGGGAGCTCTTTTGGCTGTTCTGTCGTTACTCGTCATGGAAATTCTCCTTCATACAAGGGGTTGCGCAAGGGGTTATGTTTGGGTGATGTTGTCAAGCGATTGAGAACATCACGGCGAGGGCGGTGCGCTGTTGCGCAAGCGTTTTTGCACTTCCGGCAAGGGCAGGAAAGGCACGACTCCGTTGGCGTTTCGGTCGACGATGATGATATTGGATTTTTCGAAGATACCTCCCAGTGTTTCGAGGTACATCCTGCGGCGTGTGATGGAGGGAGCAGAGCGATAGGCTCGCCACACCTGCAGGAATCGAGTGGCTTCCCCCTCCGCCTCGATGGTCAGTCGCTCGCTGTAGGCTTCGGCTTGTCGTAGCATTTGCTCTGCCTCTCCGCGCGCCTCTGGCACGACGGAGTTTGCGTAAGCTTCTGCCTTGTTGCGCAAGCGGTCGAGGTCTTGTCGTGCGCGTTGCACGTCGTTGAAGGCGTCGATCACCTGCGGCGGCGGCGAGGATTTCTGCAAGTCGATTTTTTCGACCAAAATGCCCGACGAGTAGGTGTCGAGAATGCGTTGCAAAAGCTTCAGAGTATTCGTTTCGATCTCGGCGCGCCCGACGGTGACGGCATCGTCGAAGGAGGTTTGTCCGATAACCTCGCGCATGGCGCTCTCAGAGGCGATCTTGATCGTCGCCGAAGGATCGCGAATGTTGAAGAGGTAGTCGACGGGATCGCTGATCTTCCAAAAGACGGTGAAGTCGATATCGACGATGTTTTGGTCTTTGGTCAAGATCAGACTTTCTTCTTCGACATCGCGTGCGTCGGCGGGCGATCCTTTGTCGTTGCTGCCACGTGCCGAGCGAAAACCGATGTCGAGCCTACGCGCGCGCTCGACCTGCGGGGTGAAGACGCGTCCGATCGGCGTGGGAAAGTTGTAGTTCAGCCCCGGCGGTTTCGGGGGGCCGTAGAACTTGCCGAAGACGAGCGGCACTCCCACCTCGCCTTGATCGACTCGATAGAGCCCGCTTGCAAGCCACAGCACGAGCACACCGAGCAAGAGGAGCAACACACGGCGCACGATATGCTCGCCTTGCGGATCGAAGAATCCGCTCAGCATCTTTTGCAAGCGCGCGACGATATCGTCGAAGGAAGGTGATCCACCTTCTCCGCCGCTACCGCTATTGTTGCCACTGCGCGTTCGACGCGTCGTCCCCCAGGGGTTTTCGCCTCCGTTTTGCGACCATGTCATGGTTTTTTCTCGCTACCCGTTTTACAAGTCTCTTGCATAAGGCTACAATTATCTCTGTTCGTCAAGAGTCTTTTTTCTTTTTTTTTGCGTCCGCCATATGCCCTCCGCTACCGCCACCCGCAGTTTGGAACGCCGCTTGCGCCACTTGTTGCGAGCGTGCCCTCTCGACGAGTGGGAGCAGGGCAAGGTTGTCGGAGACTTGGGAGAGGATGCCGTTGCCTCTCTGCGTTTGGACGAAGATCGTCTTTCGCTGGTGCTCTCTCTGCCGCAGTCGCTCACGCGCTTTGCGGCTGCCCTCGAAACGCGCCTGCGTGCCGCTTTGGAGCCGCGCTTGGAGGGACGCACGCTCGCGCTCGTGCTGACGAGCAGCAAAGATTCTGCCTCCGATAGCGCATCTTCGGCAAGTCGAGAGCCTCGTCGTCAAAAAGGCATGGCGAGCGTCAAGGTTGTGCTTGGCGTCGCCAGCGGCAAGGGAGGGGTCGGAAAATCGACGCTTGCGGTCAACCTCGCTATCGCGCTCGCACAAAGGCAGCACGAGAATATGGAAGGCGAGAGACGGCGGCAATGGCGCGTCGGACTTTTGGACGCCGACCTCTACGGTCCCTCGCTGGTGCCGATGCTCGCGCTCGACAAGCCGCCGCGCCGCAACGAGGAAGGATGGCTGATCCCCGAACAACGCTTCGGTATCAAAACCCTCTCGATGGGATCGATGATCGATCCGAAGCAGGCGCTCGTTTGGCGCGGTCCCATGATCGCCAAAGCCTTGAAGCAGATGCTGGAAGGATCGGCGTGGGGAGAACTCGACCTGTTGCTACTCGACATGCCGCCCGGCACAGGAGACCTGCCGCTCTCGCTCGCGCAAAGCGCGCACCTCGATTGTGTCCTGCTAGTTGCAACGCCGCAACGGGTTGCACTCTACGATGTTCAAAAAAGCCTCGCTATGTTCGTTAAGCTGCGCATCGATGTCGTGGGCATCGTCGAAAACATGAGCGTCTTTCGATGCCCGCAATGCGGATACGAAAGCGACATCTTCGGACAGGGCGGAGCGGCAAGCATGGCGCGCGAAAACAACATCCCCCTTCTCGGACGCTTGCCTCTCTCGCAGGAGTTGCAGGAAAGCGCCGACAACGCTGCCCCCCTCATGAGTCTTCCCCAAGATCCCGCCCAAGATCGCATGAAAGCGCAAACACAAAAGCGCGACACAAAGTCTCCCTCCGTGCTACAAGAGGCACGATCCTTGCAAGCAGAAGAGATCAGAGAAACCTTCCGTTCGATTGCCAAATCGATTACCAAATCGATGACGAAGTCCGTTTTCACCACGACGCAACCCCCTGACAAAAAAGGATGACACGAGCGAGGGATTGTGGTACGATGGGTACGGATGAAGCGGAGAGAAACGATCCTGAAGGAAAAAAGCAACCCTTTGTCCTACCGCTAGCTCGCCTTTCTCCATGAACATGAAGACTCCTATTCTTGTCGTAGACGACTACAAGACGATGGTGCGGATCATCCGCAACCTTCTTGTGCAGCTGGGTTTCGAGGATGTCGACGACGCGAGCGACGGCAGCGAAGCGTTGCTCCGCATGTCCTCGAAGCGCTACGGGCTAGTTATCTCGGATTGGAACATGGAACCGATGAACGGCTTGGATTTTCTGAAGGCAATTCGCTCTGGCGAGGCTTCGCACGCGCAAGTGCCGTTCATCATGGTGACCGCCGAAAGCAAACAATCGAGCGTCCAAGCTGCGAAAGAAGCGGGTGTCACGAACTACATCGTCAAGCCCTTCAGCGCGGACACGCTGCGCTCCAAGCTCGACAGCGTTTTGAGCTAGATGAACAAGAAGCCCCCCGCCGCCTTGGAGAATGAGCAGCGCGCTGCGATCGAAGCCGTCGTCAGGGAGATCTTGGAGAGCGACCTTCCGGGACAATACGGAGGACACACGCTCAAAAGCCTGCGCGAGCAGCAGGAAGGCGAAGGCGAAGTTCTCTCTGGTTCTGCTATCTCCGATCGACCGCGCGAGATCAGCGAGACGCACTTGCCTGCGATCGTACAAAGCCTGAGCGCGATCCGCTCGACGGCGGAATCGGCGACGCACGCGATCATGAACGCGACCGAGAATATTCAAGCGCTGCTCGGCATGATGGACAAAAAGATGGAACAACAAATTCGCAAGGAGCTCATATTGATCGTACAGGCTTGCGCCTTCCAAGATCTGACGGGGCAGCAAATGACGCGCATCGTCGATTCGGTGGAAGAAATCGAGTTTGCCGTTGACGGCATTCTCTCTGCGATGGGCGACAAGCATGCCACGCGTCGCTACAAGGAGATCGCCGCGCGGCGCGCGAAAGAAGCTGCCTCAGGCAAGAAGGATCTCAGCGGCCCGCAAAACATCATCGTCAAGGACAAACAGGCGGAAATTGACAGCATGTTCGGCACCTAATCCGCCGTCCCAAACAAGTAATCCTGCGACACCATGCTCAGCCTCCACCGTGAACGCAGTGCGTCGGGACAATCTTCGGGCTCCGACGAGGAGAGCGAGTTCGCCATCGCCTACACCTTTTTGAGTCTCTTTCTGCTTGTCTTGTCCTTCTTCGTCGTGCTGACCGTTCTCTCCGAGGTAGTTCAGGAACGCGTCGATCAAACGCTCTCTTCGGTAGCGAAAGTCTTCTCGCCGACCAGCATCCAGAGCAAAGAGGTTTTCAACCCCCTGAAACGACGCGCTGCCGGTTTTACGAAAGACTTCATCCTCGAAGAGATCGAACTGCTCATCGACACGGACATCCATGTTGCACGCACGAAACGCAACGACCGCGACGGATCGCTGGAGGTGAGAGTTCTCAACAAGGCGCTTTTTCAATCGGGCAGCGCCGAGATCAAACCCGAAATGCTGGTCCTGCTGAGACGCATCTCGTCTACGATCGCCAACAGCACGCAACCCGTCTATTCCTCCTTCGTGACGGGCTACGACACGCGCGACGCCTATATCTTCAGCCCCCCCCTCAGCGTTCGACGCGCGGGCGAGCTCGGCAGGCTCGCCTTGCAGGAAGGGATCAGTCCCAGTCGCGTACAATCGGGGCTAGACACAACTCTGGAAGGAGAGACCGTCTTCCAGTTCCAAATCGGCGAGGAAAGCTTTCCGAATGTGCTCTACATTCCCAACCTTGCAACCCAACCCGCCGCTTTGATAGAAACTTCGCCTGAAGACGGAGTTCAAGTGGAAACGGGAGAACAACCCCAATCGCAACCGCAACCATGAGCACCGACGCCTCCCCGTTCGACGACAACCCCTTCGACTCCCTCACCGAGGAGGAGGATGAGATAGTCGAGGAGGAGAGGCAGGAAGAGGGCAAAAACACGCAGTGGCTCCTGAGCATGACGGACATGGTCACCTTGATGCTGACCTTTTTTGTTTTCATCTTTGCCCAAAGTGTCTTTCTGAATGTCGACGAGGTCAGAATCGAGAAACGCGTTGTCAGCGAACGCAAGGAGCTGCGTTTCGGACAATCGGACTACATCTACAGCTCGGATGTGCGCAAGACACCGCTTTCTCTTTCTGCGCAATACCTGTATCGCATCCTCCAACGCCAGTTCGAAAGCGACCCCATGATGCAGCGCGCCTTCCTGACGCAGGGACCCGGCTGGGTGATGATGAGCTTTCCCGCAAGCGTCTTTTTCGAGAAAGGCGACAGCAGGCTTGACGATCGAGCGAAGCTGACCTTGTTCGCTCTTGCCGATCTTCTCAAGAACACGGCGAACCGTATCGAGGTGATCGGTCATTCGACCCCTGACAACTTCGTCAAAGCGCCGCGCCGCTTTCCCAGCAACTGGCACCTCTCGCTCGCGCGCGCGCTGGAGGTTTTGCGCATCCTGCAGACGAACGGCGTGCGCGTGCCGATCACGGCGATGGGACGCTCCAGCACTTCGTTCGATGCCAATATCTCTCGAACGCTCAGCCCAGGGGTACGCGACAGGCTGGCGCGACGCGTCGATATCGTCATCTACGACGAAAAAAGGTGACGCAGCAAAACGAGTGCCGACGCGAGTGCAGTCGCCTTCGCGCTGCCTTCGTCAGGGGGTGCTCGCAAGCGCTCTTGTGTTGCCTCTTTTGGACAGCGGCATGGCAGAGCGGCATCACGGAGGCGCAAGCACAACGCGTCGTCGCGGTGGAGAGCGGGCTTGCGCGCAACGCGGGCTACCTCATTTTCCGTTGGCAGCAGGCACCGAGCTTTTCGAGTGAAATAGACGAACGGCAGAACCTTCGTCTCACCTTCAGCCAAGCGGCGCGAAACTTCGAGTTCGGAACAGCGCAACAAAAGCTTTCTCGATACATGACGAGCTTGCGCGTCGTCGATACGCGACGCATCGTCGTTGCCTTGAAACCCAATGTGCTTGTCTCTACGCGGCGCACGCGAGAGAACATCGTCGTCTATTTCCAAAGCGATCCCGACTCCAACACCATTCCTGGTCAAAGCGTCAGCGTGGAGCGCACCGACGATGTGCCGAAGGAGGTTTTTGCTCAAGTTGACGAAAGAGAGGCGACGCCTTTTCGCGTCGCCTTGAACGGCGAACGCCGCGCGGGCTACGACCGTCTCTCGCTCGCCTGGCCGAGCGACGTGCTGTTTCGCGCGCGCATCACCGCCGATCCGGACAGCACGGAAGGACGAGCGCGCGATATTCTCGTCGTCGAGTTCAACAAACCTCTCGTCCTCGCCAACGCGGCGGCGCGTCTGAGACCGATCGCGCGATCGTTGGGTGTCCCCACGATCGTGCGCAACGGGCTCGAAGTACGCTTCGCGCTCAAACGCAAGCTCTCGATGCGCGATTTTGCCTACGGCAACCGCGTCGTGATCGATCTTTTCGTGCGCGAAAGCGGCGACGGCATCGCGCAACGCGACAACGCCGTCGCCAACACCGCCGCCCCTGCCACGCCGCGCCTGCCTGCCGTCAGCGTACGCGCCGGCCGCCATGGCGACTACACGCGTTTCATCTTCGACTACGACAATCCGACGAACTACCTCGTCGAGCGACAGGGACAAAGGCTTGTCGTCACCTTCAACCGAGCGAACCCTCTGGATCTGCGTACGCTCGGCTTGAGGCAACGCGGCTTTTTCTCGCCCGCGCGCACGCAACGTTTCTCTGACCGAGCCTTGTTTTCGATTCCTCTGCGACAAAACAACCGTTTTCGGCATTTTGTTTCAGGCACGCGGATCGTGCTGGATGTTTTTCACATCGTCGAAGTTGAATCCTCCCCCTTGCCCGATATTCTCGGCATCTCTTCTGCGCCGAAGCTGACGACGGCTCCCTTGCCGCCGCCGCGCATCTTCACTCCCTCAGGCACCACCCCCGGCGATGTGCAGCCCAGCGCCGCAGAGATCGCAGCGACAAGACCAACGCCCGCATACCAGTTCCAACTCCTGCTGCCAGAAGGCATCGCCACCGCCTTCTTCCAACGCGCAGGATACATATGGTTTGTCGCCGACAGAGCCTTCTCCTTCGACACGCAACAACAGACGCAAGACGCGCAAAGCGCGCTCGGAGACATCGAACAAATCGAGGTCGAGGGTTTCACCGTGTTGCGCTTCTCCTCGACGCAACGTCTCTACCCCGCGCTACGACGCGTCGGACTGGGCTGGCAGCTTGAGTTCCACGAACAACCCGTCCCCCCCCACTTCGCCATCGATACCGCCATTACTCAAGACTCCCAAGCGCAAGCCGAGTTCAACTTCCTGCTGAACCGCTACGGCAGGATCGCTTTGATCCAAGACCCCGAAATCGGCGACAGCTTCCATGTGATTCCCGTGCCGACCCCCAGCCTCGGTATGGCGCGCGCGCGCGCCTATCCCGAATTCCAAATTTTGGAAAGCGCACAAGGCATCGCACTTGTGCCTTTGGCAAGCGATCTGGAAGTGCAATCGAACGACGGATATGTCACCGTGACGGCACCGAAAGGGCTACGGCTGGAGACCTTGGATGTCGATCGCGCGCTCGCCGAGCGTGCCCCCTTTGAGCTGATCCGCCTGCCCGTGTTGAACTTCGGATTGTGGAAACGCGAGGGCGGATCTTTCGATGTGGTGCGCGAAAAGTTCAACGCACGCTACCTGCGCGACTTGTCTGCGAACCGTCGCGAGCTCAACTTGGCTCTGGCGGGATACTATTTGGGACAAGGGCTGGGACAGGAAGCGCTCGGACTTCTCAACCTGTACGAGCAATCCTTTCCGACGAACAACCTGACTCCGCGTCTGATGCGCGCGCTCGCGCTGCTGCTCTGCGAGCGCACGGACGAGGCGATCGAGATTCTCCGTGCCTCCGTCTTCGACAGGCTTCAAGAAGCCACCCTTTGGCGAGCCGTTGCGGCGGCGCAGAAAGAACAGTGGTCGCTTGCCGAAAGCTATTTTGCGCAAGCTGGCAACCTCTACGACCTCTACCCTCCTGCCGTTAAAGCTTCTGCCAGCGTCTGGCGAATTATCAGCGCACTGAACAGCGGCAACAGCTCGGCTGCCGACGCGTGGCTGCGCAGGGCAGAGCGTCTGCCGAACGCCGAGATTCGGCGCTCCAACCGCGACGCCTTCGAATACCTCAAGGGCTGGCTGGAGCAGGAACGAGGCAACGACCGCCGCGCCATCGATACTTGGCAAGGCATGCAAAACACGAAACAGCGGGGCTATTGGCAAGTGCGTGCCGCCCTTGATTCTCTCGTGCTCGCCAGAAACTTCGAGCTTCTGCCAAGCGAAGAGATTCTCGAACAACTGGAACGCCTCAACCAAGCATGGCGCGGCGATGCGCTCGCCTTTCGCATCCGCCGCGAGCTCGGCACCACCTACGGAATCAACGGGCTTTACTACCAGCAACTGCGCGCCTACCGCGAAGCCATCACGCGACACCCCCTCTTGCCTGAAACGGCAGAGTTGTCGCAGCAAATGGTCGATTTGTTCCAAGACCTCTTCCTGTTGCGCGAGGCGGTGACACTTTCGCCCGTCGAAGCTTATCTGCTTCATCAGGACTTCAAAGAGCTGATCCCGCCGGGTGAGCTGGGATTGTTACTGAGCGAAAGCGCGGTCGAGCGCATCAGCCAAGGCAGCTTCTACAAGATCGCTGCCGCCATCGCCAAGAAAGCCCTCATCGAGGACAACACGACGAGCGACAAGGACAGACTCGTCGTCAAAACAGGGCTCTTGCTCCTCTTGGCGGGACAGGCACAGGAAGCCTTGTCCTTACTCAACCGCAATGTGCCGAGCGAGGGCTCCCCCTACCGCGACGATGTGCGCAGGCTGCGCGCGCGCGCTTTGGTCGAACTCGAACAGCACGACCACGCGCTCGAACTGCTGGCGGGCGACACCTCCGAACCCGCAGACCTCCTGCGCTTTCTGATCCACCGCACCAACGCCGAATGGGGAGACGCCGCCTTCGCCTTGCAACGCCTCCTAGGACCACCGCCGCGACGCGAAGGAGTTCGACTCTCGCAACGCAAAGCCAGCTTCCTCCTCTACCTAGCAGCATCCCTCTACCTCGCCGACGAGACGGGCGCGCTCGACGGAATCGCGCGCGACTATGGCGAGACCATCGAGGGATCTCCTCTGCTGGAGGTCTTCAACTTTCTCACCCAACTCAACGATCCGCAACAGCCCGTCTCCGTCGCAACGCTGCTAGAGAGGTTGCAGGAGGGTGAGGACACCAACCTAGGATTCCTCGATCTCTACCAACAGCAACTCTTGCAATAACTCCTCGCAATAATTCCTCGCAATGTCCTCTGTTTTCAAGCCAGCCTCAGTCCCAAGTCCTTGAGCTGCCGCGCAGAGACGGAAGCGGGAGCACCCATCATGCTGTCTTGTCCTGTTTGGTTCAACGGAAAGCAGGTCACCTCTCGGATGTTGCTCTCGCGTGCGAGCAGCATGACGATGCGTTCGATCCCTGGCGCGGCGCCTCCGTGCGGCGGCACGCCGAATTGCAACGCCGAAAGCATTCCCGGAAAGCGCGATTCCAGCTCTTCGCGCTCGTAGCCCGCGATTTTGAAAGCGCGCTCCAATGTCGCCAGCTCGAAGTTGCGCAAAGCGCCCGACGAGAGCTCGACACCGTTGCAAACAATATCGTATTGACTCGCCGTAATCGATAGGGGGTCTTGGCTCTCCAAGGCATCAAGCCCCCCTTGCGGCATGGAGAAGGGGTTGTGGCTGAAGACGATTTTTTGCGTATTCGGATCGCGTTCGTAGAGGGGAAAGTCCACGACCCAGCAAAATGCGAATTTGTTCTCTGCGCAGCACGCGCAGAGCTGGGCGAGCTTTTCGCGCACTTTTCCTGCGAATAAGGCAGCGGCTTTCTTCTCGGCGCAGACGAAGAACAGCGCATCGCCGTCTGCCAAGGCGTTCCTTTGTGCCAACTTTTCTGCCAAGTCCTTCGAGATATTGCGAGCGATCGGTCCTTGCGGATTGTCGAGGGTGGGATAGGCGATGTATCCTAGTCCGCCTTGCCCTTGTTCGCGCGCCCATGCGTTGAGCTTGTCGAAGAAGCTGCGCGGTTGCCCTGCGGCTGCGGGTGCACGCAAAGCGCGCACGCACGCACCGCCCTCGACAGCCCTAGCAAACAGAGCGAAGCTGGAGTTTGCGAACAGGTCGCCCGCCTCGACGATCTCGATCGGATTGCGCAGATCGGGCTTGTCGCTGCCGTAGCGCAGCATCGCCTCGTCGTAGCTCAAACGAGGGAACGGCGTTGGTGTCACGCTTGCGCCGTCGGCAAATTCTTCGAAGACGCCTGCCAGTACATGCTCGATCGTTTGCATGATCTCGTCTTGGGTTGCGAACGCCATTTCAAAGTCGAGTTGATAGAACTCGCCCGGCGAGCGGTCTGCACGCGCGTCCTCGTCGCGAAAGCAGGGAGCGATTTGAAAATAACGCTCGAATCCCGCGATCATCAGCAACTGCTTGAACTGCTGCGGTGCTTGCGGCAGAGCGTAGAACTGCTGCGGATGAAGACGCGAGGGAACAAGAAAGTCTCGCGCCCCCTCAGGCGAGGAGGCGGTGAGAATCGGCGTCTGAAACTCGACGAAGTCCGCCTCTGTCATGCGACGACGCAACGAGGCGATCACTTTCGAACGCAACAGAATTTTGCGCCGCATGCTCTCGCGCCGCAAGTCGAGAAAACGGTACTGCAAGCGTAAATCTTCGGGATAGTCCGCATCACGATGGACGGGCATGGGCAACGGCGCTGCGCGCGAGAGCACGCTCAATGTCTCGACTTTGAGCTCGACCTCTCCCGTCGGCTTGCGCGGATTGACGGTATCGCTCGATCGTGCGCACACGCGTCCCGCAAGGCTGACGACGCTCTCCAGAGGCAACCCTTCGATCTCGGTAAAAAGCTGCGCTTGGCGCTGCTGAAGTTCCCCGCCCTTAGCAACTTCGCTCTGGTCGGGACGCTCCCAGACGCATTGTGTCACTCCCCAATGGTCGCGTAAATCGACGAACAAAAGGTTGCCGTGGTCGCGCTTGCGCGCGATCCACCCCGCCAGTCGAACCTTCTCGCTGGTTTGGGTCAGACGCAAGGCATCGCAACGTTGCGTGCGGTAGGGATTATCAGGAGAAGAAGTAGACATAGCACAAAATCGTGAAGCACCCCCAGCATACAAGGACGAGGGGCAAACCCGCTCGCAGGAAATCGCCGAAGCGGTACTGACCTGCGTTCATGACGAGCAGGTTTGTCTGATAGCCGATGGGTGTTGCGAAGGCGCAGTTTGCCGCGAACAGGACGGCGATTGCAAAGGGTATGTGGGATACGCCGAGATTGTCTGCGATGGCGACGGCGATCGGCGTGAAGAGCACGGCTGCCGCTTTGGTAGAGATGATATTCGAAAGCAAGGCGACGAAGAGGAAGAAGCACGAGAGGACGAGCGGAGGATGGGCGGAGCTTCGCGTTGCGAAAAGGAATCCTTTGGCGAGTATGCTGTCTCCGCCCGTCGTCTGTAGTGCTGCTGCGAGCGCGATTGCAGACGCGATGACGAGGACGATCTTGCGATCGAGCGCGCGCACGGCGTCTTCCAATGAGAGCACGTCGAGTGCGATTATCAGGGTTGCGCCGCAGATTGCGCAGAAGGCGATCGGCGCCATGCCCGTTGCTGCGGCGAGAATGCACAAGGTGAAGATGCCGGCAGCCAAGCTGGCGCGCTCGGCATCGGGCAGCTTGTGGATCGAATCCTCGACGGCGACCAAATCTCGAAACTGTCCCAAGGCGCGCACATCGCTAGTTCGACCTTGCACCAACGCAATGTCGCCGGCGCGAAGCCTTGTCGATGTGAGGTTGCGTAGCATGCGCCGCGCGCCGCGCTCCAGCCCCAAGACGACGCAATGGTAGCGAAAGCGAAAACGCAAGTCTTGCAAGCTACGCCCGATGAACGAAGAGTGCGGCGGCACGAAGAACTCTGCCAAGATGGTCTCTTCTTCTGCGACGCTCTCGTGCTCGGCGACCCTGCCGCTCAACTGCGGTGCCAACAATCCGTGCTCCTCGGATTCCACGAGCTCGTCGATACGACGGCGCGAAGCGGAGATCAGCAACAGATCGCCCGCACGCAGATGAAAAGAACGCTTCGGCGGCGAAAACGAAACCTCGCCACGCAACACCAACACCACCGTCGCGCGCTCGATCGCAGAGAACAGACGCACGTTCGCCGCTTTGCCGACGAAAGGCGAGTCGCCCGTGATCGTAAATTGCGCGACAAAACTCTTGCCTTTGCGCGCGCTCTGCAACTTACGCTGCCGCCACCCCTCTCGAGAGCTGGAAAGCAGATGCGGCAGCACGAAAATAATGTAGAGCATTCCCACACCCGCAAGAAAGAGCCCAGGAACGGTGACGGTGAAGAACCCCAAGCTTTCGCGCTCCATGGCGACGAGTGCACCCGCGACCAACAGGTTCGTCGAGGATC
>JABAAD010000020.1:7346-8981 GCA_014238935.1 Alphaproteobacteria bacterium | reverse complement strand
GCTATGCTCGCCGACATGCAAGATTCGGATTCGACGAAGTTCGCGCTCTCTCCCCTATTTTCGCGCGTTGTCTGTGGGGTGCACGCCGTGCGGGGAGCGAGCTTTGAGCCCATCTACATCGCCGAAAGGACGGATGCCGACAGCCACACGCTGCTGAAAGAGAAGCCAAAGGTTGCGTCGCCGCCGCTCTACAAGGTTATGTTGCTCAACGACGATTATACGCCGATGGAGTTTGTCGTGGGTATTTTGCAGGCGCTATTCAACCGCTCGCATCAGGAAGCGGTGGCGATCATGTTGCATGTCCACAAGAAGGGAGTGGGCATCTGCGGAAGCTATCCCTACGACATCGCCGAGACGAAAGCGGCGCAAGTGGTAGGGATTGCGCGCAAGAACGAACATCCTTTGCAATGCGTCATCGAAAAGGAGGAGGAGTAATGCTTTCGGACTCTGTCGAACAAACGCTACATCGCGCGTTGGAGAATGCGCAGAAGCGACGGCACGAATACGCGACCTTGGAACATCTTCTGTTGGCGTTGATCGACGACCGCGATGCCTCTGCGGTGATGCGCGCTTGCGGCGTTGATTTGGACAAGTTGAGGCAAGAAATCAAGACCTATTTGGACAACGATCTCGACTTTTTGGTATCGGAGAAGGACGCGCGTCCGACGGCGGGTTTTCAACGCGTCCTGCAACGCTCGGCTGTGCATGTGCAGTCCTCGCCCGACCAGCACGAAGTGACGGGCGCGAATCTTTTGGTCGCCATCTTTTCGGAACGCGAGAGCCACGCCACCTACTTCTTGCAACGACAAGACATGACACGCCTCGATGCGGTCAACTATATCAGCCACGGCATTGCCAAAGTGCCTGGGCTTTCGGAAGGCGTGGCAGAGCCGCAGAGCGAGAGTTTCGATCCGAACGAAGAACACAAGACGCAGCAGAGAGGGCGCACGCGTTCGTCGCCGCTGTCGATCTTCTGCCGCAACCTCAACAAGAAAGCCGAGCAGGGACAGATCGATCCCCTCGTCGGACGCAGTAACGAGACGACACGCGCCTTGCAAATTCTCGCAAGGAGGACGAAGAACAATCCTCTGCTGGTAGGCGATCCGGGCGTCGGCAAGACGGCGATCGTCGAAGGGCTCGCGCTCGCCATACAGAAGGGCGAGCGTCCCGAGGCGCTGGCGGAAAAAACCCTCTTCGCCCTCGACATGGGCGCGCTGATCGCCGGCACGCGCTACAGGGGCGACTTCGAAGAGAGGCTCAAGGAGATCATCAAGGAGCTGGAAGCGCGACAGGATGCCATCCTCTTCATCGACGAGATCCACACCATCGTCGGCGCGGGCGCGACTTCAGGCGGCGCGCTCGATGCCTCCAACATTCTCAAACCCGCGCTGGCAAGCCAAGCCCTGAGATGCATCGGGGCGACGACCTACAAAGAGTACAAAAGCACCTTCGAGAAAGATCGCGCGTTGCAACGCCGTTTCCAAAAGATCGACATTCCCGAGCCCTCCAGCGACGACTGCATCGCCATTCTCAAGGGCTTGCAGAAGAAATACGAGGAGTTTCACAACCTGCGCTACGATAACGAAGCGGTGCGGGCTGCCGTCTTGCTGTCGGTGCGCTACATCCACGAGCGCA
>JABAAD010000020.1:0-7246 GCA_014238935.1 Alphaproteobacteria bacterium | reverse complement strand
CGTATCCAGGCTGATCGGCGCACCGCCGGGCTATATCGGGTTCGAGCAGGGGGGATTGCTTACCGATGCGGTCGACAAGAATCCTCATGCCGTGCTGCTACTCGACGAAATCGAGAAGGCGCACCACGATGTTTTCAACATCCTGCTGCAAGTTATGGACTACGGCAAGCTGACCGACCACAACGGCAAGGCGATCGATTTTCGCCACACGGTGATCGTCATGACGACGAACGCAGGAGCGCTTGATCGTGACAAGGGTGCGTTTGGCTTTGAAAGGGAGGTCGGCTTCGAGCATAGCGAAGAGGCTGTCAAGCAAACCTTCTCGCCTGAGTTTCGAAACCGTCTGGATGCGGTCGTGCCTTTCCGCAGTTTAGGGCTGAGCGTCGTTGAGAAGATCGTCGATAAGTTCGCCTTCGACCTTGAAATGCAACTCGACGATCGCAAGGTCTCGCTGGAGTTGAGCGCAAAACTGAGACGATGGCTTGCGCTGCAAGGCTACGACAGCGCGATGGGGGCAAGACCGCTCGCGCGCGTGATGCAAGAGAAGATCAAGAAGCCCCTTGCCGACGCGTTGCTCTTTGGCAGTCTCAAGCATGGCGGCACGGCAAAAGTCGATCTTGAGGACGACAAGCCCGTCTTTCAGTTCATCAAAGACGCATCCTCGTCTCTGCCGAAGAAAGCGCTTAAGCAGGGGGTCAAGCCGGTCGGTCTTCCTAAACCTTCTCCGAAACCTTCTTCGAAATCTTCTTCGAAATCTTCTTCGAAACCTTCTCCCAAGCCGCAATTGCCCAAAAGAGAGGCGAAAGAGCTTTTTGGCGCGCCTTCGGAGCCCTTCGGAGAGGCGTGATTTTGTCTGTTGATTTTTTTCTTTTTTTTATTGCATGCAGGAAAAAGATATGCTAGCACTTAAAGATTCGTAAGAGATTCCGAATCGGCGCATAGCTGACCCAAGAATCTCTTCGAAGGACCTCTTGCAGGGTCTCTTCAAGGATCTCTTGCCAAAGGTCCCTTGCCGAGCAACGCACAAGCCCTCGCCGTTGCGTAGGCAAGAGGCGAAAAAAAAGCGAGGACGAAGCGAGGAAGAGAGGAAGAGAGAATGCGAGAACGACTGTTAGCGTGGATGCAAGGGCAGAACCGATGGATCGCCATCGGAGTTGCCTCGTTGGTATTGCTTGGCTTGTCGCTGGTGATTCTGCTGCGCCAAGACTCCTACTCTTTGCTCTACGACAATCTTTCGCCGGAAGATTCACGGGCGGTGACGCTGCTGCTGACGCGCCAAAACATCCCCTACCGCGAAGCCGTAGAGGGAGCGCGCATTATGGTGGCGAGCCGACAGGTCGGAGAAGCGAGAATTCTCGTTGCCGAAGAAGGTTTGCCTCGAGCCGCCTCGCTGGGCTACGAGCTCTTCGACCGCGAACAGGGACTCAGCACCTCCAGCTTTGTCCAAGAAATCAACCGCGTGCGTGCACTCGAAGGAGAGCTGGCGCGCACCATCGTCTCGGTGGAAGGAATAGCGAACGCGCGTGTCCACATCGTGTTGCCGAAACGCGAGCTGTTTTCGCGCGACAAACAAACCGCCTCCGCCTCGATCATCGTCACGACAAGACCGGGACAGAGTTTGGAACGGCGGAAGATTCGCGCCATACAGAACCTCGTCGCTGCTGCCGTTCCCGATCTCACCTCCGAAGGGGTCGCCATCACGGACGCGCAAGGAAACCTTTTGGCGCGTAGCGGTGAAGAGGGGCAGAATATTTTCGGATCGACGCCCGACGAGATTCGCTCGGCTTACGAATCGCGCCTTGCCCAGCAGCTGCAATCGCTCGTAGGCAGCGTCGTCGGAATCTCCAACGTGCGCGTCGAGAGCAGCGTCGAACTAGACTTCGGACAGACCGTCGTCAACGAAGAGATCTTCGACGCCGACGGGCAGGTCCTGCGATCTTCCGAGGAGATCAACGAGGAGACGCGCAGCGCAACTCCCAGCGACCGACAAGTCTCGGTCGATACCAACCTGCCCGATGCGCAGCTCAGAGAGCTCGCGCTCGCGGCGGGAGCGCGCGAAGAATCGACGCGCTCGGAAATACGACGCAACTACGACATCACAAAACGGCTAGTCAATCGCGTCGTTGCGCCGGGGCAGGTTTCCAAAATATCGGTCGCGGTGCTCGTCGACGGCACTTACGAGAATCTCGACAGCGGCGAGACACGCTACTCGCCGCGTAGCGAAGAAGAGCTTTTGCAAATCGAGCGCCTCGTGCGCTCTGCGATTGGCTACGATCAGGCGACCCGACAAGACAATGTCGAGGTCGTCAACATGCGCTTCTTCGAAGATGTCGCTCCGTCGCCGGACGATCAAGCCTCGCTGTGGGGACTGCGCGGCAGAGAGCTCGGCGATCTGATCGAGAAAACAGTTCTCGCGGGAATTTTCCTGATCGCCTTCCTCGCCGTGATCGGTCCGCTGATGCTGCGTCTTCTGGCAGCCCAACGCGAAGAACAGGCTCTGCGGCGCACGCGTGCCGAAGCCGAAATCACGAGACAGCAACGGGGAATCTCTGCGGGCATGCCGCTGAGTGCTGAAGAAATCGAAGAGACCATGGACATCGATGGCATCGAGAGCAAAATCAAGTCTTCGTTGGTGACCAAACTCAACGATGTGATCTCGCGCTACCCTGACGAAACTTTCGCCGTCCTTAGGGGATGGCTTGCAGAGTAATCTCGACAAGTTCTTCTATAAGTTTTTTAGCTACCATGACCGACTCTCCCGCCCGTCCTCGCCCCTTGCCCGAAAGCTCTTTCGGCAACGACACGCGCCTTGCCGCTCTGCCCGACAATGCGAAGGCGGCGGTGCTCATTATGGCGATGGGCAACCACCAAGCCGAAGTTTTGATGAAACGATTCGACGACAGCGAGCTGCAACGAATAGGAAAAGCCATCGCCGATGTCGGACGCATCAGGGCAGGAATCGTCGAGGATGTCATCTTGCAGTTTGTCCAGCAGGTCACCAGCAACGCCGATCTGAACGGTTCGTATGCAATCGCAGAAAAACTGTTGCGCGGTGCTCTGCCGCCGGAACGCGCCGAGGAGGTCCTTTCGCAAATAGGCACCGCGGGAGACGGATACAGCATGTGGGAGCAGCTCTCGCAAATATCGCCTGAAATGCTCGCCAACTACCTCATCAACGAATACCCTCAGACGAGCGCACTCATTCTCAGCAAGATGAACCCGCAACAAGCATCGAAGGTGATGGGACTGTTTCCGGACAATATCAATGTCGAGGTGATGAACCGCATCGTCAATCTCGACAACGTGCAGCGCGAGGTCGTCGACGAGCTCGAAAAAACGCTGCGCAACGAGTTCGTAACAACGCTGGGAAAAAGCCGACAGCGCGACACGCACGAAGTGCTCGCCGACATCTTCAACAACTTCGACAGAGCGACAGAGACAAGGCTGATGGATCTGTTCGAAGGACAGGACGCAAAATCGGCGGAAAAAGTCAAGGCGTTGATGTTTACCCTCGACGATCTGGTGCGCATCGACGACGAAGGAGTCCAAAGTCTCATCAACTCCTTCCCGCGCGATACGTTGGCGATCTCCTTGAAAAATACATCCCGCCAGCTGAGCGAAATCTTCTTCCGCAACATGTCCGATCGTGCCGCGCGAATCCTACGCGAGGACATGGCGGCGCTCGGCGATGTGCGCCTGCGTAAAGTCGAAGAGGCGCAAAAGGCGCTCGTCACCTTGGCGAAAGAACTGTCGACCGAAGGGGTGATCGAGGTGATACCGCGCGGACAAGATAGCAGCGGCTGGGTCCCGTAAGGCTTACAGAATGCCAAGCACAACCACCAACTCCGTTCTTCAGAGCGACAAGGCTTTCGTCAGCGGCATTGTCGCGGGCGAACGTCCTTCCGTAAAACTGTCTTCGAGTACGCCTCAGCAGGAGACCTCCTCCAAATCTTTCATTCCTTTGCAAAACTTGGGAAGCGCGCCCGACGCGCGCGCGGGTGCACCGCTGAGGGATGCGGGCGACGGCAAGCTTGCGATCGCCGATGTCACAGACGGAGAGTTCGAACCGGTTTGGGGAGCTGAGGCAAAGCCGCGATCGCAACGCGAGATATTTTTGGCGGAGCAGTCCTTCGCGCAAGGCAAGCAGCAGGGGGAGGAAGAAGCGAGCAAGCGCGCGCACGCCGAAGGATTTACAGAAGGGCGTGAGAGCGGCTACAAACAAGGATTTCAAGACGGCGAAAAGGAACGACTGGGCGAGATCGAACAGCGGGCAGAGGAGCGAGCTCGCCAGATCACCGACAAGCGAATCGAGGCGCTCGCCGTTTTTTTCGAACAGCTCATGCAGCGCGAGCAAGAAGCCTCGCACAAACGCGACACAGAGCTCATGGCACTGATGATGGCCATCTTCGATAAAATCCTGCCGGCGCTCGCGCAAGAAAACGGAGAAAAAGAGGTGCAATTCTTTCTGAAAGCGATCTTGCAACGATTCGAAAACATACCGCAGATCACCATAACCCTTGCCGACGACGCGCAGGGGCTAGTCTCGCAACTGAGAGAAAGGGTGGCGATGCTCCTGTCCGACGACAAGAACATCGACACGCTCGTCTCGTTTCAGTTCGACCCATCCTTCTCGAAAGCCGATTGCAAAATCGCTTGGGCAGAAGGCGAGGTCGAACGACGATTCCACTCCCTTTGGCAGGAGGTGAAGCAGGCACTGCAACAGCACTTGCCAAGTGCTTCCAGCGAAATAGACGAGCTGACTCCGAAACAGCAGGGGCAGGGCGAGCAGAAGAAGAAAGAACAAGTGAGCGAAGAGCTTAGCGAGGTTGCAGCATGAGCGACGAAGATTTTTTGGGCGGCAACCTCTTGGCGAATACGTCCGAGCCAAGCGGCATGTCTCCGACGCAGGACTTGGATATTGTTCGCAATGTGCCTGTGCGCGTCGCTGCGGTTCTCGGCAAGGTGCGCTTGCAAGTTCGAGATCTTTTGAAGCTGCGATCGGGTTCGGTCGTCGAGCTGGATCGCAAGGTCGGAGAAGCGATCGACATCTATGTCAACGACCGCCTCGTTGCGCGCGGCGAAGTTGTGGTGAGCGAGAATCGTCTTGCCATCAGCATTACCGAAATCATTCGTATCGAATAACGAGACCCTACAGGAGACCTCTTTATGGCTACTCAGGAAAGTGCCCCTTCGACGCAAATTCGTCTTGTTCGCAGGTACTATACCTTCGACTTTGCCACAGTCCTTGGATTGTTGGTGGGCTTCGCCTTCGTTGCAATCGCCATCTTTAGCGGAGGATCGGCGAGCGCCTTCGTGAACCCGCCCTCGATGATGATCGTGCTCGGCGGAACCTTCGGAGTCTTGATGGCATGCTTTACCATGCGAGACCTGCGCGAGGGACTCTCCTATGCGCTGACCGCGATCTCGCGCGACAAGAACGCGCCGCACGAGGTTGCCGAGCAACTCTTTCAAATGTCGCAAGTTGCACGACAGAGAGGCATGCTGCAATTTCAAAACACCGTCCAGCAGGTCACAGGACAACCCATGCTCACCAAGGGTTTGCGTCTCATCGCTGAGGGAGCTACGGACAGCGATATCTCACGAATCCTTTCCAACGAAGCGCAGCAAATCTCTCAGGCGCGCAACCGCTCGATCACCATTCTCAGACGCGGCGCAGGACTTTCTCCCGCGATGGGACTGATCGGAACTTTGGTCGGACTCGTACAAATGCTCGCGCAGCTCGAAGATCCCTCTACCATAGGTCCCAGCATGGCGGTCGCGCTGCTCACCACCTTCTATGGTGTTATCCTTTCCAACATGGTTTTCACACCCCTCGTCAGCAAGCTCGAGCAGAACTCCGAAGAAGAGGATATGGTCAACCGTATGTACATCTCGGCTTCCATCTCGATTCGCAGGCAGGAGAACCCGCGTCGCCTCAGAATGCTGCTGAACGCTCTCTTGCCGGCAAGAGAGCAACTCACCGAAAACGACTGACCGATGAGACTTCTGATCGTCGGCGCGCTGGAGGGGTATCTGACGAAAGCTTCTGCCGTTGCTCAGAAGCGTGGCTGTCAAATATGCCATGTCGATACGACGACGGCAGCCCTCGACATGCTGCGCGGCGATGTCTTCTTCGACCTCGTGCTGATCGACGACAAGTGCGACATTCCGTCGTTCGCGCAAGAACTGAGAGAGCAGAGAATCGCCGCGACCCTTGTCGCCTGCGGGCTGGGAGCGGATGCCAAACACGCGGTTGCCGCCATCAAGGCGGGAGCAGTCGAATATCTGCCGCTGCCGCCCGACCCCGACATCATCGCAGCCCTGCTGGAGAGCGCGGTCGAAGAGAAATCCGACATGATCTATCGCAGCGCGACCATGACCAAAGTTGTTCAAACGGCGGAGAAGATCGCTAAAAGCGACGCTTCCGTTCTCATCCTCGGCGAATCGGGAACGGGCAAAGAGATCATCGCGCGACACATCCATGCCTGCTCCAAGCGCAAGGGCATGCCTTTCGTCGCCGTCAACTGCGCGGCGATCCCTGAGACATTGCTAGAATCAGAACTCTTCGGACACGAGAAAGGTGCCTTCAGCGGTGCGGTCGCGCGACGTTTGGGAAAGTTTGAACAGGCGAACGACGGCACTCTGCTACTCGACGAGATTAGCGAGATGGACCTGCGCTTGCAAGCCAAGCTGCTACGCGCGATACAGGAGCGCGAAATCGATCGCTTGGGCGCAAACAAGCCCGTCAAGGTCAATGTGCGCATCTTGGCGACCAGCAACCGCAACATGCAAGAGGTGTGCTCAAGCGGAAGCTTCCGTGAAGATCTCTACTTCCGCCTCAATGTCGTCTCGCTCACCCTGCCGCCGTTGCGCACGCGCAAGGACGACATCGTGCCGCTCGCCGAGCATTTTGCAAAAAAGTATGCCGACCAAAACGCGCTCGCGCCCAAACCTTTTTCGTCGAAAGCCCTCGAAGCTCTCGCGCAGCACGCGTGGAGCGGAAACATCCGCGAGCTCGAAAACGCCGTTCATCGAGCCGTCCTGCTTGCCGAAGGAGAGCAGATACAGCCCGATACCTTTCCCTTCCACGAGGAAGCGCAAGAGAACGAAGATCCAACATTTCAAAAAGAAAAGGTCAAGGGAAACAAGCTTGCCAAGGTGGAGCGCGAAACCGTGTTGGAGACGCTCTCAGGCGCGCACGGCAACTATCGACAGGCTGCGAGCATCCTCGGTATTTCGATCCGCC
>JABAAD010000019.1 GCA_014238935.1 Alphaproteobacteria bacterium | reverse complement strand
TGAGCAAGACGGGATGTTCGGTGATCGTTTCTTCCAAGATATCCCACACTTCGGGTCTTTTCTGCTCGACCATGCGTTTCGCCGCCTTGACATTGGCAGCCATGCCGTAGAGTTCGAGCTTGCCTAAAATGAAGGGCTTGAAGAGTTCGAGCGCCATCTGCTTCGGCAGTCCGCACTGATGAAGCTGCAGCTCCGGCCCGACGACGATGACAGAGCGTCCCGAATAGTCGACGCGCTTTCCCAGCAGGTTTTGTCGAAAACGTCCCTGCTTGCCCTTCAGCATGTCGGAGAGAGACTTCAGAGGACGCTTGTTCGCCCCCAACACGACACGCGCACGCCTTCCGTTGTCGAACAAGGCGTCGATCGATTCTTGCAGCATGCGTTTCTCGTTGCGAATGATGATGTCGGGCGCGCCCAGCGCCATCAGTCGTTTGAGACGATTGTTGCGGTTGATGACGCGACGGTAGAGGTCGTTGAGGTCCGATGTGGCAAAGCGTCCTCCGTCCAGCGGCACCAGCGGACGCAACGAGGGTGCCAAGACCGGCAGGACAGTCAGAACCATCCATTCGGGCTTGGCGCGCGAGGCACGAAACACCTCCAACAACTTGAGACGTTTCACAATCTTCTTGCGCTTAAGCTCTGAGGTCGTCGTCTTCAACTCTTCGCGCAACGCGCTCACTTCGCTAGGAAGATCGATTTGGCTCAAGAGGAGCTGCAACGCCTCCGCCCCGATCGGCGCTTGGAAGCTGTCCTCGCCGTGCTGATCGACGGCATCCATATACTCTTCTTCGCTCAAAAGCTGCTGGGGCTCCAAATCGGTCAGCCCAGGGTTCGTTACAATACGATTTTCAAAATAGAGAACGCGCTCGACATTCTTGAGCGTCATGTCGAGCATCACGCCGATCCGCGAAGGAAGAATTTTCAAAAACCACACATGCGCAACAGGAGCCGCAAGCTCGATATGCCCCATGCGCTCGCGGCGCACCTTGGAATGGGTCACCTCGACGCCGCACTTCTCGCAAACGATCCCCTTGTGCTTCATGCGCTTGTACTTGCCGCAAAGGCACTCGTAGTCCTTGACAGGTCCGAAAATTTTGGCGCAGAACAGCCCCTCGGGCTCGGGCTTGAGCGTGCGGTAGTTGATGGTCTCAGGTTTCTTGATCTCGCCGCACGACCACGAGCGAATTTGTTCGGGAGACGCAAGGGAGATCCGAATCGAATCAAAGGGCTGCGGCGCCGCGGGCTGGCGCGGGTCGTAGAGCCCCGGCAAGTTGTCAGCGCGCGCAGAAGGCGCGTTTTCGGAGAAAAAAGAGTCCATAGTGCGGAGAGTTCCTGAGGTTAGTCTGTACGATACGAAAGTTCAAGACAAAGAAATTGTCCCAAAAAAATTGTCAAAAGAGATTGTCAAATATCCATCCTATGTGTCCTGTTGCAGCTGCACATTCAAACACAAGGACTGAAGTTCTTTGACAAGTACGTTGAAAGATTCTGGCACGCCCGCCTCGAAGTTGTCGTCGCCGTGGACGATCGATTCGTAGACCTTCGTCCTGCCGGCGATGTCGTCCGATTTGACGGTGAGGATCTCCTGCAAGGAGTAGGCAGCACCGTACGCCTCCAGCGCCCACACCTCCATCTCTCCGAACCTCTGTCCTCCGAACTTTGCCTTGCCGCCTAGGGGCTGCTGGGTGACGAGGCTGTAGGGACCGATCGAGCGCGCGTGAATTTTGTCGTCAACCAAGTGATGCAGCTTCAGCATGTAGATGTAGCCGACCGTGACCTTGCGATCGAAGTATTCGCCGCTGCGTCCGTCGATGAGCCGCACCTGTCCCGTCGTGTCGAGATCGGCAAGCGCAAACATGTGATCGATGTCCGCCTCGCTTGCGCCATCGAAGACGGGGGTACGCATCGGCACGCCTGTTCGAAGGTTTTCTGCAAGGGTTGCCACTTCCGCCTCGTCGAGGGAATCGAGCAAAGCTGCCTCTTTCTCTTCGGAGTAAATGTCCTTGAGCTTCTGTTTGAGCGCCGCCTCGGCTTGCTTCTCGCCCGTGTACAAACGCTCGCAGATTTCGCCCACCTCTCGTCCCAAGCGCGCGGAAGCCCACCCCAAGTGCGTCTCCAGGATCTGTCCTACATTCATGCGCGAAGGCACACCGAGCGGATTGAGAACGATATCGACGGGCGTGCCGTCCTCCAAGTGCGGCATATCCTCGACGGGAATGATCTTGGAGATGACCCCCTTGTTGCCGTGTCGCCCTGCCATCTTGTCGCCGGGTTGGATTTTGCGCTTGACCGCGACGAACACCTTGACCGTTTTCATGACCCCCGGCAAGAGATCGTCGCCGCGTTGAAGTTTTTCGATCTTGTCTTCAAAACGCGCCTCCAAAGCGTCCATCGTCTTCTTGAAATAGGCGACGCGCGTCGTCAGGCGTTCGTTGATCTTGTCGTTGGTCGTCGAGAGCTTGCTGAGTTCTCGATGCGAAATACTCTTCAACACGGCGAGCGTCAGCTTGCTGTCGCTCTTGAGGGTGCGCGTGCCTGAGGCAACGATGCGTCCCTGCAACAGCTCGCGCAAACGGTCGGCAAACGAGCGTTCCAAGATAGTTTTCTCGTCGTCGCGGTCTTTGGCGAGCTTTTGAATCTCTTCGTTTTCGACCTGACGCGCGCGCTCGTCCTTCGCCGTTCCGCTGCGCGAGAAGACGCGCACCTCGACGACCGTGCCTGATACGCCCGGCGGCACGCGCAACGAGGTGTCGCGCACATCCGAGGCTTTTTCGCCGAAGATGGCGCGCAACAGCTTCTCTTCAGGCGTGATCGGCGATTCGCCTTTGGGCGTGACCTTTCCGACCAGCACATCGCCGACCTTGACCTCTGCGCCGATGTGGACGATGCCGCTCTCGTCGAGGTGCCTCAGCGCCTCTTCGCCAACATTCGAGATGTCGCGTGTGATCTCCTCCTGTCCAAGCTTGGTGTCGCGCGCCATGACCTCGTATTCTTCGATGTGGATCGATGTGAAAATGTCGGCGCGCACGACGCGATCGGAGATGAGTATCGAATCCTCGAAGTTGTAGCCGTTCCACGGCAGGAATGCGCAAAGCACATTGCGTCCGAGCGCGAGCTCGCCCAAATCGGTCGATGTGCCGTCGGCGATGATGTCGCCGCCCTCCAACACATCTCCGACCTTCACCAGCGGTCTTTGGTTGATACAGCTGCTTTGGTTGGAGCGTTGAAACTTCATGAGGTTGTAGATATCCACCCCCACCTCGTCGCTTTCGGTCTCTTCGCTGGCGCGCACGACGATTCGCGTTGCATCGACCTGATCGACGATTCCTGCGCGTTTGTTGACGATGACGACCCCCGAATCACGAGCGACCCTTCCCTCCATGCCTGTGCCTACCAAAGGCGCCTCGGAGCGCAACAAGGGTACCGCTTGGCGTTGCATGTTCGATCCCATCAAGGCTCGGTTTGCATCGTCGTTCTCCAAGAAGGGGATCAGCGCGGCTGCTACCGAGACAAGCTGTTTCGGCGAGACATCGATATAGTCGATCTCGTTTGCCGGACAAGTGATGTATTCGCCGTTGCGTCGACAAGGGATGAGCTTGTCTTGAAAGTTTCCTTCCTTGTCGGTACGCGAGCTGCCTTGCGCGATGGTGTAGCGCGATTCGCGCATGGCGGGCAAATAGTCGATTTGATCGGTGGTCTTGCCCCCTTCGACCTTGCGATACGGTGTCTCGATGAACCCGTAGGTATCGATGCGCGCATGGGTTGCAAGCGAGTTGATCAAGCCGATGTTCGGTCCCTCAGGCGTCTCGATCGGGCAGATGCGTCCGTAGTGCGTCGGATGTACATCGCGCACTTCGAAACCCGCGCGCTCGCGCGTGAGCCCGCGCGGTCCCAGCGCTGAGAGTCGCCTTTTGTGAGTAATCTCCGAGAGAGGGTTGGTCTGATCCATGAACTGCGAGAGGGGGGAAGCGTTGAAAAACTCTCTGACCGTCGCCACCATCGGCTTGGCGTTGATCAGATCCTGCGGCATGGCGGTGGCGACATCCGTCGATCCCATACGCTCACGCACGGCGCGCTCCATGCGCATCAAGCCCATGCGGTATTGGTTCTCCAACAGCTCGCCGACCGAGCGCACGCGGCGGTTGCCCAAGTGGTCGATGTCGTCGATCTCGCCGCGCGAATCGCGCAGCTCGAGCAGCACGCGAACAATCTCGACGATATCCTCCTTGCGCAAGACGCGCTCGGAGTCGGAAACATCTTCGAAGAGCAAACGCGCGTTCATCTTCACGCGTCCGACGGCACTGAGGTCGTAGCGTTCGATATCGAAGAAGAGCTGGCGAAAGAGATTTTCCGCCGACTCCCAAGTGGGCAGCTCGCCAGGGCGCATGATACGGTAGATGTCGGAAAGTGCCTCCTCGCGCACGCGCGCGCGATCGATAGCGAGCGTGTTCCTGAGCCACGCTCCGCGTTGGTCGTGTATGTCCAAGATGCCGAATTGGGTGATCTCTTGCTGTTCTATCTTTTGCAGGAGGCTCGCGTCGATCTCGTCTCCCGCCTCAGCGATGACGAGCCTTGATTTTTCGTCGACCAAATCTTCTGCCAAAAAGCGTCCGACCAGTCCTTCGGGCTCCCACTGGAATTGTTTTTTGTCTCCTGTCTGCTCGCCCCAAGCGCGCAGCTGCTTCGGCAGCACGCGCGTACCTGCGCGCGCGAGCACTTCGCCGCTGCCCGCCTCGACGAGGTCGCTGTCGAGCTTGCGTCCCTTGAGCGCCGAGAGCGGCAACGCAAAGACATAAGCACCCTGCTCGTTGCACGCAACCTCGATTCGCTCGTAGTAGAGAGCCAAAATCTCTTCGCGGCTCATGCCGTCGATCTCTACGGCTTTGAGCGATTCTCCCGCCTTCGCCCTCTCGCGCCGCAGGGCTGCGGTGCGCGCGCTATCGAGCGCAGAAAGCAGGGTTGTTGCCAGCACCTTCCTTCGACGGTCGATCCGCGCATAAAGGATGTCCTTGGCGTCGAACTCGAAGTCGAGCCACGAGCCGCGATAGGGAATCACCCGCGCCGAGTAGATAGTTTTGTCTTGCACTAGCGTCTTGCTCTTGCTCGAGCTGAAGAAAACTCCGGGCGAGCGGTGCATCTGACTGACGATCACGCGCTCCGTGCCATTGACGACGAAGGTGCCCTTGTCGGTCATCCGCGGCAGGTTGCCCATATAGACGACCTGCTCCTTGATCTCGCGCAAGCTGCGCGCGCCTGTCGTCTCGTCGATGTTGTAGACGAGCAGTTGCAAGGTCACCTTCAGCGGTGCTTCGAAGCTGAGCCCGCGTTGATGGCATTCCTGCACATCGTGCTTGGGCTTTTCCAGCTCGAAGCCCTTGAAACGCAGCTCTGCCTTGTGCGCGTAGTCGCGGATTGGAAAGATGAACTCGAAGACCTCCCTCAAGCCGAAGAACGACCCCGATCCCTCTGCCGAAGAGGGGTTGTTCGCATCGAGGTTGCCGACAAAGGCTTCGTACGAGGCTTTCTGAATGTCAAGCAGATCGGGGATCTCGGAAACTTCCTCGACGCGCCCGAAGTTTTTGCGGATACGTTTCCGCCCTGTAAAGCTGTCAATGTTTTTGACCGTCATAATCTACCACGAAGAACAAGAGGGGGAGAGAGCGCAACAAACGAACGAGCCGCAAAACTCGCCACGAGTCTCGCCACAAGACTTGCCACGAGATTGGCAAGCCCGCTCGCGGGCTCGCCCTTCACGAGCAAGCCCGTCTGTGTTTGCGCCGTTTTTTTGTGTCGGCAAGATAGAAGATGCACGACAGAGTGCCTAATGATGCGTGTTATTTGAGGTCCACCTTTGCTCCTACGGCTTCGAGCTTCTGCTTGATCTCTTCGGCTTCTTCTTTCTTGACCCCCTCCTTGAGCGGCTTGGGTGCCGCCTCGACGAGCTCTTTGGCTTCCTTCAGCCCGAGTTGCGTGATCACGCGCACCTCCTTGATGACGGCGATCTTGTTGTCGCCGTAGGAGGTGAGGACGACATCAAAACTGTCCTTTTCCTCTTCTTCGGCGACCGCCGCAACGGGTGCCACCGCCGCAACAGGTGCCGCAGCGCTAACCCCCCATTTCTCTTCCAAAAGCTTTGTCAGCTCGGAAGCCTCGATCACCGTAAGTCCCGAAAGCTGGTCTGCTATCTGTTCCAAGTTCGCCATAGATGTCTCCTTGTTGTAAGAGGGTTGTTTCAAAAGAGTGTGGAGGGTGGATGAAGAGTGAAGAGTTAAGAGTTAGGAGTTAGGACGAAGAGTAGAGCGTCGATCAAGACTCTGCTTCATGTCCTTGTTCATGTCCTTGTTCTTGCTCGCTACGCGCCTTGACGACGCGCGCAAGCTGCGCTCCTGATTCGCCTAGCGTGCCGACCAGCCGTTGAGCCGGCGTTTGCAACAGTCGCAAGAGCTGCGCGCGCACGACCTCCAAAGGAGGCAGACTTGCCAGCTCTAGCAGGGTTTCTTTCGACAAAATTCGTTCCTGCGTCGCGCCGACGAGAACTTCTAGTTTGTCGTTCTCCTTGGCAAACTCGACGGCGACCTTGGCAGGTGCGAGCAGATCGTCGCTCCATCCGATTGCGGTCGGTCCTGAGAAATAACCCGCCAAGTCTTTCATGGCGCTGTTTTCGAGCGCGCGCTTGGCAAGTCGATTCTTCATAACCTTGAAGCTTGCGCCTGCGCTGCGCATGCGCCGCCGCAAATCGGAGACCTCCGCGACACTGAGCCCTTGCGGGCGCGTCACGACGACGAGACGCGCCTCTTTGAAAGTGCGCTCCAACGCTAGAATAGCATCGCGTTTGTCGGCGGGGGTCATGCGCTTGCGACGCTCCTGACATCGACGCCGATTCCAAGTCCCATCGTCGTAGACAGGGTGATCTTCTTGACATAGGTCCCCTTCGCTCCCTCGGGCTTCAGGGCGATGACCGCCTTGACGAAAGTCAAGACATTGTCCGTCAGCTGGCTTTCGGAGAAGCTCATACGCCCCACGCCGGCATGCATCACTCCGTTCTTCTCTGCGCGAAACTGCACCTCTCCCCCCTTCGCCGCCGCAACGGCAACGCTCACATTGGCAGCGACCGTCCCCAGCTTCGGGTTCGGCATGAGATTGCGCGGACCCAAGATTTTACCCAAGCGTCCGACAAGCCCCATCATGTCGGGGGTAGCGATACATCGGTCGAAAGGCAGCTCGCCCTTTTGGATGCGCTCTGCCAAGTCCTCGGCACCGACGATATCGGCACCCGCCTTGCGCGCTTGTTCGGCTTTCTCGTCGCGCGCAAAAACGGCGACCCGCAGCTTCTTGCCCGTTCCGTGCGGCAGCGAGACGGTACCACGCACCTGTTGGTCGGCGTGGCGAGGATCGATCCCCAAGTTCATCGCCACCTCCAAAGTTTCGTCGAACTTGGCACGCGGTGTCGCGCACAGCGCAGCTACGGCGTCCGCAAGCGGCAGAGCGCCGCTGGTCCCGTCGAAGTTGCCTTCCTCGCTCTTTTTTTGGAGACGCGCGACGACCTCGCGCGCGAGATGCAAGCGTTTCGCTCCCTTCGTAACTCCTTTGGTGATTCCTTTGGCAACTCCTTTGGTGCCTCCCTTGCCTCCCCCGCCCCCTTTGCTCCCTTTGCTCCTTTTGCTCCCTTTGCTCCCTCGCCCTTCTCCTGCGTCAGGGAGGGCGTTCGGAGCTTTCGGCTCGGGGGTTGTTGTCGATTGTGTCATCTTCTTGACTCTAGTTTTCTGTTGTAGGTTTTCTGTTGTGGGTTTCTGTTTTGTCGTTGCCTGAGTTCACCCTCAGTCGGCGACCTCGAACCCCATGGAACGAGCGCTACCGGCGATGATCTTCTCTGCCTGCTCTATATCGTAGGCGTTGAGGTCTTCCATCTTCTGCTCGGCGATGGCGCGCACTTTGCTACGCGAGACGGTCGCCTTGACTTCGCGCCCTGGCTCTTTTGCGCCCTTGTCCTGTTTCGCCGCTTGGCGCAGGAGATAGCTTGCGGGGGGAGTTTTCGTCGTAAAGCTGAAGGTACGGTCTGCGTAAGCCGCGATGACCACGGGAATGGGCACGCCCGGCGCTTGGTCTTTCGTCGCGTCGTTGAAGGCTTTGCAGAACTCTGCCATGTTCAAGCCGTGCTGTCCGAGCGCAGGACCCAGCGCTTGTCCGGGCGCGGCTTGTCCGGCAGGCACTTGCAGCTTGACATAGGCTTTGACGGGCTTGCTGCGTTTCTTGACGCTTTTCTTGCCGCCTTGACCTGCTGTGGCGTTCATTGCAGTTTCTCCACTTGCGAGAAGTCGACATCGACAGGCGTCGAGCGACCGAAGATCGAGACCAGCACTTTCAGGCGAGATTTCTCTGTATCGACCTCTTCGACATGACCGTTGAAGGAGGCGAAAGGTCCGTCGGAGACGCGCACTTGCTCGCCTATTTCAAACATCGTCTTCAACCGCTCGAAGTTCGATCCTTCGCGCATCTGCGCCATGAGACGTTCCACTTCCTTTTCGCTGATCGGGGTCGGCAGATCTTTGTTCTCGCTGTCCTTGTTGCCCAAGAAGGAGGTCACCTTGGGCTGATTTTTCACCAAATGCTGTGTTTCGTTGTTGAGTTCCATCTTCACGAGAACATAGCCCGGAAAGAACTTGCGCTTGCTTTTGTAGCGTTGTCCGCGACGGATTTCGACCACCTCTTCGCTCGGCACCAAAATTTCGGGAATGAGCTCACCGAGTCCTTGCATCTGCGTACGCTCACGAATCGACGCTGCCACCTTCTGCTCGAAGCTGGAGTGGACATGCACGACATACCAGCGCAGCTTGCCCATGCTCACCCCAACACCTCGGAGACGCCCCACGCGATCACTTGGTCGACCAACAGGAAAAAGACAGCCATGACCGCCACCATCACGAACACCATGACGACAGCCGAGATCGTCTCCTGCCTTGTCGGCCAGACGACCTTCGAAACTTCCTGTTTGACCTGTCTGAGAAAGCGTGCAGGATTGATAGACATCGGAACAAAGCAACTAAAGGGGTAACAAAGCAACAAAGTAGCAGAAAAGCTTGGCATCAGCGCAAGAAAAGCACGCGAAGAAACCCAACCCATCGACCTCATCGGACCCTCCCTCGACAAAGCTGTCCGCGACGGATTTCGACCACCTCTTCGCTCGGCACCAAAATTTCGGGAATGA
>JABAAD010000018.1 GCA_014238935.1 Alphaproteobacteria bacterium | reverse complement strand
GGCATGACGCTCAAGCAAGTGGCAGAACTCACCTGTATCGATCGGTGGTTTTTGCGTCGTCTGCAAGACCTTGTTGCTCAAGAAACGTTGATCGCCGCGCACGGTCGCAAGCCCTTGCGTCGGGCTGCTCTGCTCTCGTGGAAACGCAGCGGCTTTTCGGATGCGCGCATCGCTGCTCTGCTGCGCCGCAAGGAAGAGAAGATTCGCAAACGTCGCTGCGCGCTCGGCGTCGAGGCGGTTTATCGTCGCATCGACAGTTGCGCTGCCGAGTTTCCTGTTCGAAGCGCCTACATGTACAGCAGCTACGCAGAGGGGCTCAAGCCCGTCTGCGAGTCGGAGCCCAGCGATCGAGACAAGGTGGTGATTTTAGGCGGCGGTCCGAATAGAATCGGACAAGGGATCGAGTTCGACTATTGTTGCGTGCATGCAAGCCTCGCGTTGCGCGCGCAGGGTTATGAGACGATCATGGTGAATTGCAACCCTGAGACGGTCTCGACCGATTACGACATTTCGGATCGTCTTTACTTCGAGCCCGTGGGAGCGGAAGACATTTTGTCCCTGATCGCACGCGAGCGCACGCGCGGTCGTATTGAGGGCTGTCATTGTTCAGTTGGGCGGTCAGACGCCGCTGAAGTTGGCACGCCTTTTGGAGCGCGAGGGTATTCCTCTGCTGGGAACGACATCGGATGCGATCGACTCGGCGGAGGATCGAGCTCGCTTCAGCAGGTTGCTGGTGCGCTTGGGATTGCGTCAGCCCAAGCATGGCAGCACGCGCGCGGGTCGCGCCTCGTTGCGTCAGGCGTTGCGCTTGGCGAAAAAAATCGGATATCCCGTGTTGGTGCGTCCTTCGTATGTGCTGGGCGGTCGGGCGATGGAGATCGTCTTCTCGCCCGAGCGATTGAAAGAGTATTTGCAAAAAGCGCTTTTCGTCTCGGGACGTAGCCCCGTTCTGATCGACAAGTATCTGCGCGACGCGATCGAGTTGGATGTCGATGCGCTGAGCGACGGGGATGCGTGCTATGTGGCGGGCGTGATGGAGCATATTGAAGAGGCGGGGATCCATTCGGGCGACTCGGCGTGCGTGCTGCCCTCGCAACGTTTGGAGGCGGAAATCATCAAGGAGGTCGAGCGACAGACGGCTCTGCTGGGACGCGCGTTGCAGGTGCGAGGCTTGTTGAACGTGCAGTTCGCCGTATCGGGCAACAGCATTGCCGTACTAGAGGTGAATCCGCGAGCAAGCCGCTCGGTGCCTTTCGTCGCCAAAGCGACGGGTGTACCTTTGGTGCGCCATGCAGTCGCGTTGATGAGCGGCAAGCCCTTGTCCTCCTTGTCCTTGCCGTCGGATTTCCGAGAGGGCTTGCGGGGCTGCGTTGCGGTCAAGGAGTCGGTCTTTCCCGTGGCGCGTTTCCCGGGCTCGGATCTCGTGTTGGGACCTGAGATGCGATCGACGGGTGAGGTGATGGGGTGGAGCAAGCGGCTCTCGACCGCCTTTGCAAAGGCGCAGCTGGGAGCGGGAATCGAACTGCCGCGCGCAGGACAAGTGTTCCTCTCGCTTGCCGAGCGCGACAAGCCCTTCTTCATCGATATTGCCATGCGGCTCGTGCGCTTGAACTTTCGCCTCGTCGCAACGCGCGGCACGGCGCAGCTGTTGAAGCGCCACGGCGTTCTCATCGAGCCGATCAATCGCGTATCAGAGGGCTCGCCGCACATTTTGGATGCCATGATCAACGGCGAAATCTCCATGGTCTTCAACACCATGGAAGGAAGAATCGCGGCGCACGGCAGCCGCGAAGTGAGACAAGCCGCTTTCGCCCAAGCCATTCCCTATGTCTCGACGCGATCAGGCGCGCGTGCTTTCCTCGATGCCATCGAGCAACGCGACGACGACCTCTACGCTTGTCGCTCTTTGCAAGAATGGCAGTCTGCGTCTTGAGCCTGTGCGTCTTGATTTTTGTGAGTATTCTTGCTGTTGTTCTTGCTGTTATTTTTGCGCGGCGCGCGTTTTTTGTGCTATAGTGCATGCCTTGTGAGTTAGGGGGCGATAGGGGGGACAACATCAACGCAGGATGCGGGGGGTGGAGGAGTTTATGTCGAGAGTTCCCATGACCCGCGAAGGTTACGAGAGGTTGCAAGAGGAGTTGCGAGAATTGAAAAGCACGGAGCGTCCCGCGATCATCAAGGCGATCGCGTCTGCGCGCGAGCTTGGCGACTTGTCCGAGAATGCCGAATACCATGCGGCGCGCGAGCGACAGAGCATGATCGAAGGGCGTATTGCGACTTTGGAAGAGAAGTTTTCGCTCGCCGAGGTGATCGATGCCTCCCGTCTGAACGGCGATCGCGTGCAGTTCGGCGCTACGGTGTCGTTGGAAGATTGCGAGAGCGAAGAGCGTAAAACTTACCGCATCGTGGGAGAGATCGAGTCGGATGTGTCGCAAGGTCTTCTTTCGGTGCAGTCTCCGATGGCGAAAGCCTTGATCGGCAAACGAGCGGGCGACACCGTTCAAGTGGCAACCCCGCAGGGCGGACGCGAGTACGAGATTTTGCAGTTCGATTTCGCCAACGGCGGCAACAGCGGCAACACCGCCGAAATGCTCGAGGAGAATCAGAAGTCGTGAGCGCGAAGGTTGTCAAGAACGACGCGGAATGGCGCGCGCAGCTGACGGACTTGCAATACCGCGTCACGCGTCGCCACGGAACGGAGCGTGCCTTCAGCGGTGCCTACCACGCCTCCAAGTCCGAGGGTTGCTACGCCTGCGTCTGTTGTAAGCAACCCCTGTTCGATTCTCGCAGCAAGTTCGATTCAGGTACGGGCTGGCCCAGTTATACGATGCCCGTTGACAAGGCGGCACTGCAGGAGAGGAAGGATCGTTCTTTTATGACGGTGCGTACCGAGATCCTATGCTCGCGCTGCGAGGCTCACTTGGGACATGTCTTTCCCGACGGACCGCAGCCTTCGGGGTTGCGCTATTGCATCAACTCGGCGGCGCTCGACTTCCAGCCAAAAGCGTAACAAAAAAAGCATGACGAAGAATATAACGAAGAATATAACGAAGAGCATGACAACGAAGAGCATGACAAAGAGCGTGTCGGAGGAGCAAGCAGCACCAGTCCAGCCTCGCGGCGCGGGCAAGCGAACCGCAGCGAAGCAGATGGGTGGCTTGCGTTTGACCGCCGATTTTCTCTCTCCGATCGTGCTCGGAATCTTTCTCGGTTTTTGGCTCGACCGCTGGAGCGGCACGACGCCCTTGTTCTTGCTGCTGTTGTTCTTCTTGGGCGTGGCGGCAGGATTTTGGAACCTCTATCGTATGGCGCAGAGGCTCGACGAACAAAACCGCGTCCTCGACGCGAACTCCGAAAATTTCCGACGCTGAGGCGCGGTCGTCGTTCTATGGCTGCAGAAGGTCACTCTCCGCTGGATCAGTTTCGCATCGAGCCGTTGGTCTCGTTGCGACTCTCCGAGAAGATCGACCTTTCTTACACAAACTCCGCGCTGTGGATGACGCTGAGCGTGTTTGCCATCTGCCTCTCCTTTTTCTTTGCAACGCGCAAACGTGCATTGGTGCCGGGCTACGCGCAGCTGATCGCCGAATCGGTCTATAAGACGGTCGCCGACATGGTGCGCGACAACATAGGCAAAGAGGGAAAACGATTCTTTCCCTTCATCTTCTCTCTGTTCATGTTCATCTTGGTCGGCAACATCGCCGGATTGCTGCCCGGCTCGTTCACCTTCACCAGCCACTTGGCGGTGAACTTCTTTTTGGCAGCAGCCATCTTTCTCAGCGTGACGCTGTTGGGTATCGCGCGACACGGGCAGGGATTCCTGCGTTTGTTCTTGCCGCACGGAACGCCGTGGTTTCTCGCTCCGTTGTTGATCCCTATCGAGCTGCTCTCCTACCTGTCGCGTCCGGTCAGCCTCGCAGTGCGCCTGTTCGCCAACATGGTCGTAGGACATGTGTTGTTGAAAGTGATCGCAGGCTTCGTCGTCTCGCTGGGACTTTTGGGCATCGTCCCCTTCGTCGGATTGCTTGCGATCACGGCACTGGAGATTTTGGTCGCCTTCATCCAAGCTTATGTTTTTGCCATTCTCACTTGTATTTACTTGCACGACGCACTCTACTTGCACTAGCTTGCAAGGAAATTCGAGCTTTGCGGCTCGTCTGCGAACAAGGAAGGTTTTTCATGGAAGTTGAAGCAGCAAAACTGATCGGAGCCGGATTGGCTGCGATTGGCATGATCGGAGCCGGAATCGGCGTCGGAAATGTGTGGGCAAGCTATTTTCAAGCGATCGCTCGCAACCCCGCGGCGAAGAAAGAAATCGGCGCCTCCATTTGGGTCGGCTTCGCCGTCACTGAGGCCATCGCGCTCTTTGCCCTGCTGATCGGCTTGATGGTCATGTTCATCTTCTGAGGCGGGCAGTCGTGCCTCAGCTCGAACAGTTCGACACCTATCTCAGCCAAATCTTTTGGTTGGTGGTCACCTTCGGCGTCTTGTATGTCACGATGTCGCGCGTTCTGATTCCGCGTATGGTTTCCATCCTCGAAGCGCGCGTCTTTCAGGTGGAATCGGACCAGCGCCGCGCCGAAGAAACGAAGTTGGAGGCGGAAGAGTTCGGCAGTCGCATCGCCTATATGGTCAGCAACGCCCAAATGGACGGCGATCGCATGCGCGCAGAGGTCGTCCTCCTAGAGCGCGAGAAAACAGAAAAGCGGCTGGTAGAGATCGAACAACAGATCGCCAAAAAAATCGCAGAAAGCGAGGCGAGACTCGCCGAACAGCACGACCGAACGCTCAAGAACGCCGAAAAAGAGATTGCAGAGGTCGTACAAAAAGTCTTGGGAAAAGTCTTGGGCAGCGAATACCGAGTTCCCGCAAAAGAGGTGCAGCAGTGCGTTCGAGAGCAGATCGAAGCCTTGCCTAAGGCGCACGCGCGCGAACAAAGCAGGCAAGGCTAGGAGACGGATGCTGTTTCACGAACCCGCGTTTTGGGTCGATGTGGCTTTCGTGCTGCTATGCGGCTTCGTCTTCGTCAAGGCGAAGCCTCGTGTCAAGGCTACGCTCGACGCGCGAATTCAGGCGATCTCGAAAGAGCTCGACGACGCACGCGACCTGCGAGAGCAAGCCTCGCGCGAACTCGCCGAAGTACTGTTTCGGGACAAAAATGCCGAGCGTGAGGTGGCGCAGATCATCTCGCAGGCGAAAGAAGAAGCACAAGAACTACGCCACGAAGCGCGGCAGGAGCGCGCCGAGAGCGTCAAGCGTGTACGACAGTTTGCAGAAGAGCGCTTGAGCCAAGTCGAGACGCGGTGGCAGGCGCGCGCTAGAGAAAGCTTCGTTGCAACAGTGCTGGGAGCGAGTGAGAGGGCTCTGCACCAAAGCCTCTCCGAGCGCAAGGTTCAGGCGTTGCTGTTCGAACGCGCGCTCCGCAAAATGCCGCGCGATCTGTTAGGCGAAAAAAGTGAGAAAGGCGAGCGGACGCAAAAGCAAAACTAGCTAAGAAAAAAAGAAAGAAGGTCAGTTGTCTGTTGTCTTAGGGCTAGTGGCTGAAGGCGCGCAACCCGCCTGTCGAGCATAAGGTGATGCCTAAGCTGTTGGCGTGCTCGATGATCGCCGTGTCGTTTTTTCCGCCGCCTGGGTGGATCACGGCGGCGATTCCCGCCTTTGCCAGCGCGTCGAGCGAATCGGTGAAGGGAAAGAATCCGTCCGAGGCTGCGACGCATCCTTTCAGATCGTGTCCCTCGCGGCGCGCCTTGTGTAGCGCGATCTCGACAGCGTCGATACGGCTAGTTTGTCCGCACCCCAATCCTAAGGTGGCGTGAAATTGCGCAGGCGCTAGGGAAGAGGCGTCGCCGTTGACGATGGCGACAGCGTTGGAGCTCATCAGGGAGGAGGCTTCGAAGGCAAACAGCATGGCGACTTTCTGCGCCTCTGTCGGTTCCTTCGTGTTCTTGTGCGCGATGTCTTCGAGCGCGAGCTTGGTGTCGTTCGGCGTTTGTATGATACGCAAGTATCTGCCGAGCGAGCGCAACTCGAGGTTTCCGCCGATGTCGTAGGCGAGGCGAGGGTAGGGCAGCAGCAAGGGTGGATTGATTTTCTTTGCCATCTTCTTTAGCGCCTCCTTGGCGAAAGAGGGCGCAGCGATGAGCGTGAAAAATTGTTTTTTCAAAATCTCCAGCAAAGCGTCGTCGCAAGGGCGGTTGACGGCGACGATACCGCCGTAGGCGGAAAGGCTGTCGCCCTTGTAGGCGAGCGTGTAGGCTTGCAAGAGGTCGCTCGCGCGTGCAAAGCCGCAGAGATTGCCGTGTTTGACGATCGCGCAGGCGGGATGTTCTTGACGCACCACGGCGCGCGTCGCCTTGTAGGCGTCGAGCAGGTTGTTATAGCTGGGACTGCCTCCGCTGAGCGTCGGCGACGAGGGTTGAAGGGAAGAGGGGGACGCGTAGCTTTGCTTGACGACAAACAGGGCCGCCGCTTGATGCGGATTCTCTCCGTAGCGCAGTAGCAAGGCTTGCTCGGCAAAACTGTTGCGATGCGTCGGAAGGGGGTTGTCCGAGACGACCATGCCCAGCCAGTCTCCGATCATCATGTCGTCGAGCGCGGTCATCTGAAAGACCTTGCTCGCCAGCGTTCTCAGCAACTCTTCGTCTATGCGACCTTCCATACCGCCCTTGCCACTCTCGTCGTCCTTCTCGGCGGAGATGATTGCAGCCACCGTGTCGCAGTCTTGACGCTCAAAGAGCGCACAGACATGGCGATAGTTCTTCGCCGCCGCGCGCAAAAGCGCGATCCCTCCGATGTCGATGTTGTCGCGCAACTTGCTCTCATCGACAGCAGAAACATGTTCTTCCGTAAGACTTTGCGCCATGTCGTGGAACGGATAGGGTTGCACGACCACATAATCGATCGGAAAGATCGGACTGCCGTCGGGTAGCCGCTCTGCCTCTACGCCGCGTTGGCACAGGATGCCGCCAAGAATACGCGGGTGTAGCGTCTTCACTTGTCCTTGCGCTATCTCTCCGATGCCCGTGTAGTCCGAGACCGACATGGCTTCGATGCCATGGCGTGCCAACTTCTCTTGCGTACCTTTGGTCGCCAAAAGTCCGACTCCCTTCTTTTGCAAGGCGTGCGCCAACGCCAAGACCGACTCCGCCTCTTGCAGGGAAAACAATGCGAAGGTCTTGTGTTGTTGCTCGAGTCGTTGCTGCTTTTGTTCTGTCATTTTGCTCGCCCCAGTCTTACCCGCCCCTGAAGACACCTTGTCTTGCATGCTTCTCTCTCCTTCTGTCGTTTTCAACAAGAATTCCTTCCCAGACTACTCTATACTGGCACAGAGTGATGTTTCTGTAAAGCCTTACGGCTTGGACGAGGGTGATTTTTTCGTGTCGAAAACAGGTCTGTCGGTCGTCGCGCGTAGCCCAACTTCGCTGAGCGTCAGCGAGGAGGGGTTGGAGCGCTATCTTGCAGAGGTGCGAAAAGTGCCTCTGCTCGAGCGCGAGGAAGAGTACATGCTTGCACGCCGTTGGATCGATCACAAAGATGTCGAAGCGGCGCATCGTTTGGTACTCTCTCACCTGCGTCTTGTAGCGAAGATCGCCGCCGGCTATCGCGGCTACGGATTGCCCTATGCAGAGCTTGTCTCGGAAGGCAATATCGGACTGCTGCAGGCGGTGCGGCGTTTCGATCCGGAGCGCGGCTTTCGACTGGCGACCTACGCCATGTGGTGGATTAGGGCTGCGGTTCAGGATTATGTGCTGCGTTCGTGGTCGCTGGTCAAGATCGGCACGACCGCCGCGCAGAAAAAGTTGTTCTTCAACTTGCGCAAGCTGCGCCAACAGATGCGCGCCATCGACAGCCAACAGATCAGCTCGGAAGAGGTGGCAAAAATCGCCGCTGCTCTCGATGTCGACGCTCGTGAAGTCGAAATGATGCACGCGAGGCTGTCCTCGCGCGATCTCTCCCTGCAGACGCCGGTCGGCGAAGACGGAGACGCGTGGCAGGAATGGATCGAAGACGAAGGCGCAGATCACGAGAGCGCCTTTCTCGACGAAGACGAGAAACGCTATCGCCGCTCCGTCTTGGAAGAGGCGCTCCAAACCCTCAAACCGCGCGAGCGCGACATCCTCAGCGCCAGACGCTTGCAAGATCCCGCAGCCACCCTTGCCGACTTGAGCAAGCTCCATCGCGTCAGCCGCGAACGCGTTCGTCAAATCGAATCGGCTGCCTTCGAAAAGCTGCGCGTCGCAGTGGCGCAGAAAGAACAAGTGCTTTTGTCGAAACCCTCTGTTCCTGTCTCTGTTCCTGCCGCCGCCTCTTCCGCCAAGCAGCGCGTCGCGAGAGGGAGCGTCGAAGCAACGCCTCGTGAGGCGAACTAGTCTTTCGCGCTCTTTGTCTTGTCCTTGTCCTCCTCTGGGGGACCTGCTATCCTCTGGCGTAGTTGCGTTCCCCAAGACTTGAGCAACAGATTTTGTTGAGCCTTCAAACGTCGCTCCTTGCGCTGGAGGACGATCTCCGACACGGTGGCGAAAAAGACGGGAAATGCCATGAAAAACAGGACCCCCATCCATGCCAAGCCGAAAGGTAGCACCCAATTGATCCAGTCCTCGAACAGCATGCCGGGGCGGGGAGAAGGTCCGTAGGTGTTGTAGCTGTGCTGTAGCGCGAGCATCAATCCCGTGACATTCAGACCTGTCACAGAAAAACTCAAGGCGCGCTTGTGGCTCTTGTCGATCGTGCGAATGAGCAGGCTGGGCAAAAGTGCGAAGGAGATGAAAAGAATCCACGGCGAATAAAGCCCGGCAAGAATGACAAAGCATGCAATCAGAATCGAAAGAACGAGATTGCCGCGCTTAGGGGGGGGCTTTTCGCTCTCCTGAGGCTTGTCCTCGTGCGACGGTGCCGTCATGCTAGATGAGTCTCAAGAGCATGGCGATGAAGCCGACCACCATCAGCCCAGAACTGGTGGTCATGGCAGCGTTGTGCGCGCTGCGATGGATTTGCGCAGGCATGTCTTGGTGCGCGTGAGCCAAGCGCATCAGCTCGTGATGATTTTTTTTGTAACTCTTTTGCGCCTCGTGGTAGGCCTTGGCATCTTGGGCAAGCAGCGAAGGGTTGTCGACCAACGCCAGCATGGGTTCGATCCAGCCGTCCTTGACGCAGGTTTGCAGGTGTCGTTGCAATTCCTTTCGTTTATCGATGTTGCGGAAACGTTCCAACGCGGGTTCGAGCAACGGCAACAGCGCGCGGCAGAGGTGGTAAGTCGGCACGCGATTGTAGCGTCGTTGGACAATGTTGAGCAGGCGCACTTGCGCCAACCCGTTTTGAATCGGGTTGCCCTGCTGCAGGGCTGCCGTCAGCGTATCGGAGCTGTCGGCGTTGTGGTAGGCGGCGATGTAGGCGAGAAGGTGCGAGTCCAACTGGAGACGTGTACCTTCGTCTTGTGTTTGTAGTCTCTCTTCCAAGCGCTCCAGCAGGGATGTCAAGCCATAGACATAGTCCCGAGCAAAAAGAGACGACATGCAGGGCGCATCGAAGTTGAGCGTGTAGAAGAAGCGTAACGTGGCGAAATCGCTGTCGCCGTGCAGCACGCGTTGAACTAAATCGGAGATCGTCTTGACAGTGGCGATGTAGACAGGCGCGCTATAGATGTGATGGCGCATCCAAAAATCGTGCGTGCCTTGTCGCAGGATATGGAAAAGGGTTGCAATTTTACCAGGATGGTTGTAGTACTTTGCCAGCAGGTTGCCGATGCCCGTCACCGTGAAGCCCGAATCGCGCCACAGGATGGGCGCAAGCGGGTTCAGCAAGATGAGCGTTCGCGTCAGATTGTCGGCAAGGTCGGTTTGGTGAGCGTCCGGGCTCGCCCGTTGGTCTTGTAGTTGCAGGACGGCTCGTGCGTCGGCATCGTCGGCGAACGAGCCGTC
>JABAAD010000017.1 GCA_014238935.1 Alphaproteobacteria bacterium | reverse complement strand
GCGCTCTGCGGGCAAGCGCAAGGCTTGCATCGCCGCCAGCGTGACGACGGCGAAGGCTTCGTTGATTTCAAACAGATCGACGCTCTCGAATGTCCATCCGCAAGCTTGTTCGAGTTTTTGCAACGCCTCTATGGGAGCGAGGGTGAATCGTTGCGGCTCGCGTGCGTGCGTGCTTGCGGCTTGGATGCTAGCGAGCACGCGCCAGCCCTGTTTTTCTGCAAGCGACCTGCGCGCCAAGACGAGCATGGCAGCCCCGTCGGAGATCGAGGAGGCGGTGGCGGCGGTGACGCTGCCGTCCTTCACGAACGCTCCCTTCATATGCGGTATCTTGGCAAGGTCGGCTTTAAAGGGTTGCTCGTCTTGCCGCACCACCTCTTCCTGCTTGCGCGAGGAGACTGCTACAGGAACGATTTCGCCCTCGAAACTGCCGTCCTCGTTGGCACGCCGTGCCTCGCTCAAGGAGCGGATGGCAAAATCGTCCATCTGCTTGCGCGATATCTGCAGCTCTTGCGCCGTTTCTTCGGCAAAAACGCCCATACTCTTTTTTGCCTCGCCTTGTTGTGGATAGGCGTCCTCCAAGCCGTCGCACAGCATGTGGTCGATCAAGCGTCCGTGTCCCAGTCGCAAACCGCCGCGCGCTTGAGACAACAGGTAAGGCGCGCCGCTCATACTCTCCATGCCTCCTGCAAGGATCGCGGCATGGGGATTGTGCTGTAGCGCGTCGCACGCCATCATCACCGTCTTCAGACCTGAGCCGCACATCTTGTTGACCGTGGTCGCGCCTACGCTGTCGGGCAATCCTGCGGCGCGTGTCGCTTGACGCGCGGGGGCTTGTCCGAGCCCTGCGGAAAGCACGCAACCTACAAGGCTTTCTGAAAATAAATTCGCTGAAGAAAAATTCGCTGAAAAAAGACGAGACGCTTCGCCTGCCTCCTCCTTGAAAGCCATGTCTTGCAAGCAAGCCTTGATGCAACAGGAGGCGAGGTGCGGAGCAGGCACAGCAGAGAGGCAGCCCTGAAAACTTCCGATCGGCGTACGGCGCGCGGCGACGACGACGACGGGATCCTTCTGATCGAGGGTTTGCAACACGAGAGCCAAGTCCCCAAAACGAACGGGCGCGGAGCGTGGGTGCGGTTGGAATTGAACCAACGACTTCTGCCGTGTGAAGGCAACGCTCTACCCCTGAGCTACGCACCCCGAACTGCTCACAAGGTCGCTACGCTACGCCGACCTAACCTAACCCTTACCGCGCGAAAGGTCAATGCCAAGAATTGTCTTCAAAAATCGTCTTCAAGGGTCGTCTTCAAGAGTTCAGATTGCTTAATTTTGCACTTTTTCGAGAGTCTCTGCGCTTTCCTCGCGTTCGAGTCGCTTCGCCAAGTCTGCGATCGAGCATCGGAGCTTGGGGTCGCAAAAAGAAGGAGCGATCTCGGCAAGCGGCAACAGAACAAAGGCGCGTTCCGCTCGGCGGGGATGGGGAACGATCAATCCTCGCTCGATGACGACACGCTGCTCGTAATACAGCAGATCCAAATCGATCACGCGCGGCGCGTAGCGACACGAAGAGGCTATCCTTCCCTGCCTGCGCTCCAACGACTTCAAGCGCACGAGCAAACGAGCGGGCGAAAGGGTCGTCTTGCAACGACAAACCGCGTTGACAAAATCGGGTTGCTCGCGGTTGTACATCGCGCGACTTCGATAGAGCGACGAGAAGCGTTCGACGACGATATCTCCGTCTGCTTCCAAGGCGTCGTGCGCCGCCACGATTTGAGATATTTTGTCGCCAAGGTTGCTACCGAAGGCGAGAAAAACAGGAGAATGCCACATCCTTCCCTCTCAAGACAAAGCCGAGAACAAACCGCAGAAACATGCCGCAAGGAAATGCCGCAAGGACATGCCGAAGGGGAGATTTGAACTCCCGGCCTACTGATTACGAATCAGTTGCTCTACCCCTGAGCTACTTCGGCAGGATCGACGGCGCGAAACAAGCCGCCGCACACCCAAGCATCGAGCGAGGATATCCCCTCCCTTCCTATCGCAGTTGACAGGGTTTCGCAATATCTCTCGCTTTATCTTTTGCGTCATTTTTTGCGAAAATTTTCTGCGATGCTTTATGCGCGCACCTTTTTGCACTATCATGCTCTTTCTCCCCTTGCTCGCACAGGATGCATGCGCGTTCTCGATCGTCATATTTTGATTTCGCTGACAGCGTTTTTTTTTCTCGCCTTGGCGAGTCTTTCGTTGTTGTTCTTCTCGGTGCTGATTCTGCGCTACAGCCCTTTTCTTTCGGAACACCACCAGGTTCTCTCTGCGGTTTTTGCCGCCTGCGCTGCGGGTATTCCGATGCATGTGCATTTTTTTATTCCCCCTGCTGCGGGGATCGCGGCGTTCTTGTGCTTGCGCGGCTGGCAGCGCGAGGGGGCGTGGCTGGGCGGGATCGCTTGCGGCTACGGCGTAAGACGATGGCGAGCCCCTTTCTTGCTGTTCGCCCTTTTTTGCACGATGATCGGATGGATATTCACGCTTTGGCTCGGTCCTGTTGGCGCAAGGATTTATTTTCCTCGCGTGAGCGGTCTCTATGTGGATCGCTTCTTCCTAACGACGGAGCCGAAACGTTTCGTCGAGCTCACGCGTGGAGTGCACTTGTGGGTCGAATCGAAGTCTGCGCGCGACGATCTGCGCAACTTCGTGCTGATGATCGAAGAAGGAAAGCATAGCACCCTCGTCGCCGCGCAATCGGGACGGATTTTGCGAAGCGAGCGCGGAATGATGCTGGAGGCGCACAATGGCACGGTGTGGCGTATGGAGGAAGATGTTTCTCAAACGATTCGCTTTCAAGGGCTACGCTACGGATTGGAGAGGTTTCTGAACCCGCCTCGAAGTTGGCAGAATCGATGGAGAGAGTGGACTCGCCTCGAAATACCGACAACGTTGCTCGTCGAACGAATCGCGCGGGCGCGACAGGCGGACGCCGAAAGCTCCGCGACGCTGTTGAGAGGAGAGCGAGCAAGACGCGAGTTCGTGTTGCGCCTCGCCTATCCGTTGCTTGCTCCCGTGTATGTCTTGGCGATCTTTGCCCTCTTCGTTCCGACGCGACAGCGCGTCGAAAACCGATGGAGCGGATTTGCGATCTTTTCCTTTTTGATCGTCTACAGCACGGTTCATATCTATGCGATCACCCTCTCCGAACGAGGGGGGTGGGCGACGAGCGCTGTGTTTGTTCTCAGCGCAGCCCTGTGCGCAGGCGCGTACGCGCTGGCAGAGCGTAAGGCCGCCATAAGGACATGAGCGTTTTGGGAAGATTCCTTTTGAAACACCTCGCGCTGCACTTGTGCGGCGTGTGGGGAGTGATCACATTGATCGTCTTCGTCTTGGGAATCGTCGAGTTCTCAATGAACCGACTCAGCAATGCGGTCGGAAGAGAAACTTCCTCTATCTTCGTAGAGGTCCTGCGCGATCGAATCGAACACATTCCTCAATACGCCTCCGAGACGATGGCTTACTCAGGATTGGTAGGCTTCCTCTTGGGATTTTGGACGCTCTGGCGACGCAGAGAATTTCTGCAATACCAACTCCTCGGCGCCAAAAGCATCCTGTGGCGCTACGCACTTCTATCAGGACTGCTCTTCGGAACATTACACATGACCCTCGTAGAGAGCTGGAAACACCGCCAAGACAAGAACCTCGACAAGATCATCCACAACAACCTGCAAATCGTGCGCAAGACGGAACAAGGCGGAAGGCTCGTGCTACTTGCCGAGCGCTACCGTCCGCACAACGGCGTGTTTCAAGGTGTCCGCGTGCTCGAATTAGACGAGGCGTTTCGAGTGCAAAGCGTCTTGTTGGCACAACACGGACGCATAGAGCCCATGGCATGGGTGATACGCAACGGAACGCGTTTGGACGCAGGAGGCGAAAGGATCTTCTTCCGCAAAGAACGTTTCGCCGTCGAGACCGACTTGGCGGCGCTCGCTCACGCGCTGCAACCCGACCCCCATGCCTTGTCGCTCTCGAAGCTGCCGCAAGCCTTCCGCGCCGCACGAGCGAACGCACGCCACACCAAACCCTTCGTCGACCGCGCACTTTTCCTGCTCAGCCTGCCCCTATTCTACGCGAGCTTCGGCATGCTCGCCTACGCCCTGTGTCTCACGCTGCCGCAGCGAACGACGGGAGCGCGCATGGCACTGTTCGTCATCCTGCTGCCCTGCAGCGTCGAGTTTCTTCGCCATATCGCTTGGGCGCGCGTGTTTGCCGACAGCCTGCACGCAAGCCTGCCCGCTTTTGGCATTCCGCTCGCCTTAGCCTGCGCTACGGGCTTTCTCGTGCGCAACGAACGCCTGTTCTCTTAGGTCTGCCATGCGGAAGGCACGAGCAAGACGAGCGCAAAAACTTCGTACAAGCACAAGCCTCGCTGCCGTCGTCATCGCCGCCGCCGCGCTTTTGCCTTTGCACGCACAAGCCCAGCAGCACGACGAAACGAAAGACGATCGCCTGTGGGCAAACGAGATCTTCTACGAAGGCACGCCGCGACGTTTCCGCGCACGAGGAGAGGTGCGCTTGAGGGTGCACCGCGACGACGGACGAATTCTCATTCTGACCGAAAGCCTCGACTACGACGGGACGAAGGGAACGGTGCGCGCACAAGGAGGATCGTTCGGCAAAGGAGACACGCGCAAGACGCAAGGCGCCTTGCGACTGGGATCGGGCGAGGTGATCTTCTTTCAGAGATTAGAGACGGACGACTCCCTAACCCCCCTGAAAGGCGAGGGCTTGGGATGGCGCGGAGCAGACCGCCACGGCGGGCTCAGCGCTGCCACCTTCCGCCGAGACACGCGGAAAAGGCACGAGGAAGACGACTGGATCTTCGACGACATACGCTACACCCGCTGCCCTGTCTGCGCCGACGCGCTGGCGAAGCAGGAACAAAGGAGCAAGGACGGCAAAGAAGTAGCACAACAAGAGCCCTCTCGAACCTTCCCTCCCCTGTGGCGTATCGACGCCACTCGTATGCGCTGGGAGCGTTTCGAGGGAAAGAGGCAAGGATGGTTTGACGACGTGCCGCGCATCCACCTCCGCCATCCGCGTTTGAAGCTCTACGGTGTGCCCGTCTTCTACGCACCCTATTTGTCCTTTCCGCGCGATGGTGTGCGCGCCTCCGGGCTCCTTGCGCCTCGCTACGGGCAGAACAGCCAACGCGGGTGGTATGTCGCGCTCCCCCTTTATTGGGCGCCGCATCGGGGCTGGGATGTCACCTATCTTCCCCTCTTCACGACAAAAAACAAGGATGCCAGTCGCTTCGAGACGCGCGTAGCATGGGGCGCAGGGGGAACAGAGGCTACAAAGGAGGACGACGAAAAATCTGCCGAGCAAGGCACAAGCGCGAACAAGACAGTCGGACACCTGTTCGACGCGACGGCGGGCTGGAGCCTGCCGCACAGCCCCATTGGCAGTGGCAACGAGGCGCAGTTCTTTGCGTACGCCAAGGCGCGGTGGCGTGCGCCGTGGGGATTGCGCGCCGATGCCGTCTATCACGGATTGGGAGATCGTCGATACCTCCACGACTACGGTCAAGGCGCAAGCCTTTTTTCGACGAGCGCACCTTCAAGGCTCACAGACCACGCGCGCATCGAACATTTCTCGCGCAACGGATACGCGCGCCTGACCTTTTCGGAACAACGCGAACTACTGGCGATTCCGCGTGCCGATGTCAGGTTGCTGCCTGAGATTGTCTATGACAACGGCGGCGTTTTCGCGCGCTCGCGCAGGGGCGGGGGCTCGTGGAAGATCGAGGGCTTGTGGAGAACGACAGCCCAAGACGCGCAACAAGCCATTGACACAAGCTTGGGCGCAGACATCGAAGAGCAGGCGGCGGTTCGACAAAATCTGCTGAGCGCCGCCACCTCGCTTGGATGGCGACAGAACTTGCCCTTCAGCTTCGCCAGCCAATCGACGCTAAGGGTGGCAACGACATACTGGCACGATACGCAAGAAGGAAATTTCTTTGTGCCTGTGCCCGAATTTCAACAAAGCGTCGACGGACTTTTTGCGAAAACCTTCAAGAAGAACAAACGCATCTTGTACTTGCGTCCTATGGTCGAGTTTTACGCGACGCTCGACGACAACCGAGAGATGTTGCGCGACAAGCTGCAAGACAAGCTTGGCGGCAAGGCGACTTTCTACGAAACGGGAGCGCGGCTCGGCGACCGGTTGGCTTTCGACAGCGCGCTCGACAGCGGACAGAGATTGCTTGTGGCGGCAGAACTCGGGGTCAAGGGAGAAAACGCAAGCGCGCTGTCGTTGTTCGTCGCGCCCACCCTCCTGCGAAAAAAGGACGAGCCCCTCTCAGGACGGCTGTGGACAGGCGCGCGGGCAAGTTGGAAAGATCGAATCTTGTTCGAATACGATACGACATGGCTCTTGCCGAAAATGCAACCGCTCAGCCAGCACGCGAAAGCAGAGGTGAAGGAAGAAGTTTTCGCCTTGTCGCTCGCCTACAAGGAGTTTCGATCTTTCGACTCTACCTCTACCGCGCTCTACGAGCAAGACATCACCGTCAAGGGCGATCTGCGCCTGCAACGATGGCAGCTCGATCTTTCGGCAGGATACGGCTTCTTGGGACACGGCGTGCCGATAGGCTTTTCCTTGACCTACAAGGGCAGCTGTGTCACTCTCAAACTCTCCTATGATCGCACCATCTACAGCGACAGTGAAGACAGCCAAAGCTTCAACGCTTCCCTCCGCTTCTTGTTCTCTTGATCCTACAAGCGCGCACCCGCTCAAGAGGATCGGCAAGGGAATCGGCAAAGGGACGGGAGTTTTGCTCGCGCTCTGCCTGCTGCTCTGCGGACAGAACGACACGAAGGCGCTGGCGGCGGAGATCGTCGCGCAAATAGACGGCGAGATCGTCACCGAACACGACGTTGCAAAACGCAGCGTCCTTTTGCAAAAAAGGCTTGTGAAAGCGTTGCCTTCCTTGCGACAAGGCAAGGAAGACCGTAAAGCCTTTGCGCTCGATTTGTTGTTGCTGAGAGCATTGCAACAACGGCATCTGCTCGAAGAACGCGCGCTGCCTGTTGCGGATTCGGCGGTGAAGGAGAGGCTGTCGCTCGTAAGAGGCGCTTTGAAAGCGGGCAAGACAAAGGACAAGGCAGAGCGGCGGTTTCGGGAAGAATTGGCGCGCTTGGAACTCACTTGGGAGGGCTATGTCGGACGCGTTGCAGAGTTCAACTCTCCCGTCACCCCCGAAGACGCGCTCGCCGAACGGGCACGTTTGCGCACAAACGCCGCAGAGCCGCGCTACAGCCTCGAAGAGGTCTTCCTGCCGCGACTGGAGGCAGGAGAAAGAACGCGCAGAACCGCCGATGCACTCTATCGTTCCTTGAAAGGAGGACGCTCTTTCGCCCGCCTCAAAGCTATCCTCCCCGCGCCTTACGCGCACGAGGGGCTAGCGACGCAGCTTCTCTACAAGAGCGACCTGCCGCCGGCAGTTCTCGATGCACTCGAACGAAGAAGGATCGGCCCAGGAGGAATCGTCCCCCCCGTGACCTCGCCCTACGGCGTGCATCTCTATCGCGTCGTTCGACAGCGCGACTACAAAACGGAGACGCGCTACAGCTTCGTACAAACATTCTTTTTGCAAAGCCGATTCGAAGCAAGCCAAGCTGCTGCCCTCGCCGATCCCGAATTCTGTAAAGCTCCGCAAGACGCATCGCTGTCGTTGGCATACTACGACCTGCAAACCTTCGACGACGTTCCCGAAGTCGACCTCAACCCCGATTTGAAACAGAGCCTCTCGACAATGTCTCTCGGCGAGACGATCGGTCCTTTTGCCTACGCGCAAGGATTGCTCATTCTCGTCACCCTCTGCGACAGACAAAAGGTAGCAGAGCGCGGCGACTCGTTTGCAGAACTGACAAGTGGGCTGCGCCTGAAACGCGCACGAGCCCTCTCGCTGAGGCTCGTCGAAAGCCTGCGTACGCAAGCCAACATTGAAAAACAGGCAGGAAAAACCTTGTCTTCCTTGCCCGTAAAATAGAGTCTCAACAAAGTTTCGGAGCGCGCTCCAACGGCGGCAACTCAAAGCCCTTTTCCGAAACACCTCGAAATTACCCCGAAAACACTCATCCTTCTTCTGCCATGCCACCTCCATTGCTCGTCACCGCAGGCAGCCGCGAAAGCATCGGCGCGGAGATTCTTGCGAAAGCATGGCACTTTTGGGCGCAGCGTTATCGAGGCAAGGGCGGAGAAGAATCGCCATGCTTTCTTTCGCTCGGCGGATGCAAGCAAGCCTTCGAGGCTTTCTCTGTACCTTGTCGCAACATCTCGACGGTCGAGGAGGCGAGCGAGGTCTTTCCGCGCGCCTTGCCCTTGTTGGACGAAGAGCTTACAGCGCGCGCGTCGCTCGACGCAGCCTTGCGATTGTGCAGCAAGGGCGAGGCGAGCGGCATCGTCACGCTTCCCGTCGAAAAAAAAGTGTTTTCCGAAAAAACGCGTGAGCTCTCTGTCGCCTCCGAAGACAACCTTGCCCTTTGGGGACATACGGAATACATCGCCGCCGCCTTGCAAGTCGAGCAATACGGAATGCTGCTCGCCTGGCGCGGACTGCGCACGCTGCCGATAACGCGCCATGTCGCGCTACGCCATGCGATAACGACGCTGGACGAGGCGAGCGTGGTGGCAGCAGCAAGGCTTGCTCACACAGCCCTGATAAAAGACTTCGGCATTCGAAAGCCTCGACTCGCGCTCGCAGGGCTGAACCCTCACGCGGGAGAAGGAGGATTGTGCGGCGACGAAGAAAAGACAATTCTACAACCCGCCGTTGCTCGCTTGCACGAAGAGGGAATTGCAACGACAGGACCGCATCCGCCGGACAGTCTTTTCCTCCCTGCGATACGCAAGACTTTCGACTGCGCCTTGACGCTCTATCACGACCAGGGTTTGATTCCCTTGAAGCTTTTGTCGAATCAGCGAGCGGTTAACATCACTTTGGGATTGCCGATCGTGCGTTGTTCGCCCGACCACGGCACGGCGCGCGACCTTGTCGGTCGAGGGATCGCCGATGCGGGCAGCCTTGTCGCTGCCTTGGCGATGGCGTGGCGCATAGCGAGGACGAGGCAGAAGAGAAAGAGGCAAGCTGCCACTCCGACGCGTGCAGCCTGACCATTGGATTGGGATGCGAACATGGAAGATCTGTTGCGCTCGACGGGCTTGTTGCGTGCGAGCGTCGCGCAGAAGAGGCGCGGACAGAATTTTTTGAAAGATGCCAGATGCGCGCAACGGATTGCCCAATGTTGTGATGTTGAGGGCTGCCTGTCGTCGTCGCTGGTGGTGGAGATCGGCGCAGGGGCGGGGGCTTTGACGCGCGCGCTGTTGCGGGAGGGAGCGCAGCGAATCGTTGCCATCGAATCGGATGCTCGTCTGGCAGGGTTCTTGAGACAATGGAGCGAGGGGTTGGACGAGAAAGTGATGTTGGAGATCATCGAGGGAGATGCGAGAACATGGAATTACGCCAAGCTTGTCGAGGAGAGGGGTTGCGAGGGAGGAAACGCGGGAGGAGACAATGTGGTGATCGTCGGCAACTTGCCGTACAGCGTCGGAACGGTGATTTTGCGAAGGCTGTTGGAGGACGGAGTGGACTACAGCGCGATGGTGTTGATGTTTCAGCGCGAAGTTGCGGAGCGTATAACGGCGAAGGTTGGCGATACCGCTTACGGGAGGTTGTCGATATTGGTAAGGTTACGCTGTCGGGTGGAGCGTTGTTTTGATGTTGCGCCGCGTGTTTTCGTTCCTGTTCCGAAGGTTGAATCTTGTGTGTTGCGTTTTTTTCCTCGAAGGGAGGAGGAGGATGTTGTCGCGGGAGAGGAATACGCTGTTGTGGCGGAGATGACGGGAGTTTTGTTTGCGCATCGCAGAAAGAAGATGTCGACGATTCTGCGCATGGCGGGGCGGGACGATTGGGAAAGAGTCGGAGAAGAGATTGGCGTCGATTGTT
>JABAAD010000164.1 GCA_014238935.1 Alphaproteobacteria bacterium | reverse complement strand
CTAGCGCCTATTATACGCCTATTAATAAAAAATGGCTTATGAGTATAAACCCATAAATCATTGTTTTATATGGAGCCAGCGGGCGGAATTGAACCGCCGACCTACTGATTACGAATCAGTTGCTCTACCCCTGAGCTACGCTGGCTTCACATATTTTTCTTTGATCGCGGATGATAGCCTCTTCCTGTTATAAAAATCAATAGTATAGTTTCTGTTCAAACATACTCCCGCGATGACCAGGCCATGCTGCGGTTAGATCCGCCCGCGCTTCCGTTTCGTGTCACTAGTATGATTCCAAATGCATCTGTTGACGGGAACCAGCTGATAGCTTCATCTACTATTGCTTGCGGGCTAACCCCTTTTTTAATCAATTTGTAAGTACGGTAAGCCGTTAGTTTCATCATGATAGCTTCGCCGTCTCCTGTTGCTGCAACCGCACCCTCGGGTCCTGCATAAAGTCCGCTTCCTATAATAGGAACATCTCCTACTCTTCCGTAGTGGGCTCCCGCCATG
>JABAAD010000163.1 GCA_014238935.1 Alphaproteobacteria bacterium | reverse complement strand
TCCCCCCTGCTCGAACCCGATATAGCCCGGCGGTGCGCCGATCAGCCTGGATACGGCGTGTCGCTCTCGATACTCGGACATGTCGAAACGATGCAACTCTACTTGCAGGCATCGGGCGAGCTGACGCGCCACCTCCGTCTTGCCGACCCCCGTCGGACCGGCGAAGAGATAGCAGCCGATGGGCTTCTCCTTTTCTCGCAAGCCGGCGCGGGCGAGTTTGACGGCATCGACGACCCTCTCGATAGCTTCGTCCTGTCCGAAAACGAGCGTTCTCATGTCTCTTGCCAGCGTCTTGAGCTTTCCCGTATCAGAGCGCGAAAGATGGCGCGGCGGAATGCGCGCGATGGTGGCGACGATCTCCTCGATATTCTTGACGGTCACCTTCTTCTGCCGCTTGTGCTTGGGAAGAAGGCTTTGCTGCGCGCCCGCCTCGTCGATGAGGTCGATCGCCTTGTCGGGCAGCTTGCGCTCGTGGATGTAGCGCACCGACAGCAAGACGGCAGCCCGCACCGCTTCGTT
>JABAAD010000162.1 GCA_014238935.1 Alphaproteobacteria bacterium | reverse complement strand
GTTTCATCAACCATCCGAAGAAGGGAACATTGGCGATGTCGCCGCGCGAGACGAAGCGTGCGCCCGTCAAGGACATTAGTATCGGAATGTCGATGTAAGAAATGTGATTCGAAACATAAAGCACATGCGATGCCTTTAGCACTGCGCCATGCGTGCGGATCGATATTCCCAAAATACGCATGTAAGTGGTGTTAAAGAAGGAACGCAAGACTTTGGGTGGCAAACGGCGTAACGGAGCGAAGGGCAGGAAAACGATCACGTTCGCTATAAAAAACAAAGACAAGCAGCTCGCTCGAACAACAATTCTTCCCCAAGAGACACGGAAATGCGCGTTTCTGTACAGAGAGGACAGAAGACGCTGATCGGCGGCGTGGAACACTTGCAAGAAGAATTAGGTTGTCGAAGGAGTTGTGTTGCGAACGGCGCTTTCCTGTAAAACATAGCGGCGGTAGTAGCGGCGATCTTTCAAGTCGTCGCTGACCGGAAACATCAGCAAGATGTCGGTTGTCTTGAATCGATGGTCGATGACAGC
>JABAAD010000161.1 GCA_014238935.1 Alphaproteobacteria bacterium | reverse complement strand
GTGTGGGAAGAACCAGTATTTGACGAGCCTGTATGGGAAGAGCCGGTTTATGAAGAACCTGTATTTGTAATGGCCGATATTATTGATATCTTGGATGATATTATTGATGATTGGGATCCCAGTTGGGATATAACAGATACTACCACAGATGATAATCCTGGTTGGGAAGAACCATCATATGATGATACTGTTGTTACTGATGATGGTACTGTTATTAATACTGATGATGTTTATGATGATGGATATTTTGATACAAATGGTAACTGGGTTTACTTTGCTGATGAAATATTAGAACAGGAAGAAGAAGAATGGGAAGAGGAAGAGGAAGAGGAAGAGGAAGAGGAGGTGATGACATACTGGATAGTATCTACTGATACATCAACCACAACATCTCAAAGTGAGATAGGTTCTTCATCAAGCTCAGAGACAACAGTAAGCAATGGTCCTACTACCACAACTACATCTACATCGTCAACGACTACTGATGATGAGCCTTCTACATCTACCTCTACATCAACGTCCTCATCAGATGCAACAACAAC
>JABAAD010000016.1 GCA_014238935.1 Alphaproteobacteria bacterium | reverse complement strand
GACCAGCGTCAGGTGGGGAAAGTGATAGCCCTTCGCCAGCATTTGCGTTCCTACGACGAGGTCGCAGCGACGCTCTTCGAAAGCACGCACGACCGCTTGCGGGTCGTTGGTATCCGAGCTGAGAATTTGCAGTCGGATGAGCGGAAATTGTTCCTGCAAAGCTCCCGCGAGACGCTCGACGCCTGTACCGAACGCTTTCATCGATCCTTCCGCGTTGCAGGAGGGACAGCGCTGCGGCATCGGCATGGAAAAGTCGCAGTGGTGGCAATTGAGACGCGCCTGCGCGCGATGTTCGACCAAAAAGGCTTTGCAAAAGCGGCAGGAGAGCCGTTCGCCGCAGCGATTGCATAACGACAGCGGTGCGTAGCCCCTGCGGTTGAGAAAGATCAACACTTGTTCCTTGCGCGAGAGCGTCTGTTCGATTCGCGCGCAAAGGGGCGGTGTGAGGAGGGGTTCGCTTGTCTTCGAGAGAGTCGCTTCTTTGAGCATATCTACGATCGTGACTTCGGGCAAAGTTGCTGCTCCGAAACGATGCGGGAGTAGGATACGACGATACTTGCCGCGCTCGGCGTTGTGCCAGCTTTCGAGCGACGGCGTCGCGCTCACGAGCACGACGAGGCAGCCCGCTTTTTGAGCGCGCAACACCGCCATATCGCGCGCGTGATAGACGATGCCGTCTTCTTGCTTGTAGGCGTGGTCGTGTTCTTCGTCGACGACGACGATTCCCAAGTTGCAAAAAGGGAGGAAGAGCGCACTACGCGCTCCCAAAACGGCGCATGCCTTGCCGCAGGCGACCTTGTTCCACACTGTGCGTCGTTCGCGTGCGGACAAGGCGGAGTGGCAGAGCAGCGGCGCGATTCCGAATCGTTCGCGGAAACGTTCGGCGAATCGCACCGAGAGGGCAATCTCCGGCAGCATGAGCAAGACTTGTTCGCCTGCTTGCAGACAGGTTGCGATCGCTTCGAAGTACACTTCTGTTTTGCCGGAGCCTGTTTCCCCGTCGAGCAGCACGGTTGTAAACTTGTCGTCTTTGTAAAGCGCACAGAGTTCGCGGGCTGCCTCCTGCTGTTCTTTTTCAAGCGGAGACTTTCGTTCCAACACCTGCAACGGCGAACTCTTCGTGGGGGGGGGAAGTTCTGGCGGCGAGACAAGACAAACCTCCTCGACCATCTCCAGCGCGCGGCAACGGCGCAAGACGGCAGCCGAGATGCCCTCAAGCAACAAGTTTTGACGCAACAGGGTTTCTCGCAACAAGATTTGGGACGAGCGCGACGAGGGTGGCTGCAGCATGGCGAGCAGGCGGTTTTGTTGTGTTTTTTTGTCGTTTGCCTTTGTTCGAAGATGCTCTTCGCCCTTGTCGGTGATGCGATAGGCGCGTCTTTGTTGTTTGCGCGGCGGGTTGCCCGCCGTCAGCGCGGGTGCGAAGACGCTTTTCAACACTCGTCCGCGCGATGTCATGGTGTAGGCGGCAAAGCTCTGTACGAAGGCGCGAAAGTCTGCGCGCAGGGGAGGCAGTTCTTGGCGCATGGATGCGGTCAGAGATTTCAGACGGCGGGTGTGCGGCGTGGAGATTTCCTTCACCACGCGCCAGACGACGGCGAGAACTTCCTGCTTGCCGAACGGCACGCGCAACAAAGCCCCTTCTTCTAGGATTTGGGAATCTGCCAGCTCCTGCGTGCAGGCGTAGGAGAAAGATTGGTCAAGGCGAGGCGAAAGGACAAGCAGCTCTGCGATCGGAGAACAAGGCGTTGCAATCTCGGTGCGCGTCTTCGTGGGATTCTTTGCGATATCCTTGGTGGGATTCTTTGCGGGGCTCATGTCCTCCTTCTTGACATTCGTCGGTGGCTGTCGCACAAGCATGGCATGAAGATTTTCATCGACTCTGCCGATGTTAGCGAGGTGTCCGCGCTCGTCAAGAGCGGGCTTGGGCTTATCGATGGCGTGACGACGAATCCGTCGTTGATTGCGCAATCGGGCGCTTCGATTCACGGGCGCATCAAGGAGCTGTGTGCGATTGTCGATGGTCCGGTGAGCGCCGAGGTGACCGCCACTTCTTTCGAGGGCATGCTAGCGGAGGGCAAGGCGTTGGCGGCGATTGCGAAGAATGTCGCGGTCAAGGTACCTCTGACCGAAGAGGGTTTGCGCTGCTGTCATGTTCTCAGTCGTGAGGGAACGGCGGTCAATGTCACGCTGTGTTTTTCGTCGGCGCAGGCTTTGCTGGCGGCGAAGGCGGGGGCAAGTTTTGTCTCGCCTTTTGTCGGCAGGCTTGACGACATTGGTCACGACGGCTTGCTGCTCGTCGAGGAGATTTTGGACATCTATCGTGCTTACGATTTCGAGACGGAGGTGTTAGTTGCTTCGGTGCGTCATACGGGGCATGTCACGGCTGCGGCGCGCTTGGGTGCGCATGTGGCGACCTTACCGCCGAAGGTGTTTCGTTCGCTTTACGGGCATCCTTTGACGGACAAGGGTTTGCGGGTGTTTTTGGACGATTGGGAAAAGACGAAGCAGACGATCCTTTGAAGTTTTGCTTAAGACGAGGAACGGGATTTTTGGCGACAAGAAGGCGCGTTGTTAACAAGAAGGCGCGTTGTTAAAGGAACGGGATTGTTGTTGCGCTCGTGCTTTTTGGATAGCACGCGCTCGCACAACAGACACGCACAAGGGAGCGAGTGCCATAGCGCATGACTGCCGCGCGTCCATAGTATTTGCGCGTCTGTTTTGCTCGCCTGCGCTTCCTTGCGGGCGCGTCTCGCAAAGACAGACGCGCATTGTTTTGTTGTAACGGATGACAACGAGACAAAAAACGAGTTTTTTATAAACAAAAAGGCGTTGTCGCGCATCGCGTGCGCTCGCGCAACAGAAGCACAGAGGGCGAGGCTTGCTATCTTGCATTTCTATCGTTACAAAAATAAGATTGGCGCGATTTTTGCCCCTTCTGCTTTATGTCTCCCCCCTCCTTTCCCATAGCCCTCGCCGACTACTGCCGCCATCTCGAAAGCGAACGGCGTCTAAGCCTTCACACGCTCGAAGCCTATCGACGCGACCTTCTCGCGTTCGATCGTTTTTTGGCAAAACATCGCGGCGGCTCCGTGCCCTTGACAGCATGGCAGGAACTCGAAGAACAAGATCTGCGCGGCTGGATGGCGCAACTGCGCGCACAAGGCTCGCAAGCGCAATCGGTCGCACGCGCACTTTCGGCTTTAAGAAGCTTTGTGCGCAGACTACAAACCCTCTACGACCTCTCGTGCGATGCGGCTTTTCGCGTGCGTCGTCCCCCGCATAAGCTGCCTCCGCCCCACCCCCTTTCTCGAGATCGCGCGCGTGCGCTGATCGCAGCAGCAGGAACAAATACCGAGCAAACCTCTCCCTCTCCCGCAACTGCCAAACAACAATGTTGGATAAAAGCACGCGATGTCGCGCTTTTCACGCTTCTCTACGGCGCAGGACTGCGCATTTCCGAAGCCCTCGCGCTCGACGACGAGGAAATCGATCGCATGACAAAAGAAACCCCGCACCGCCTGCGCATCCACGGCAAAGGCAACAAGACGCGCATCGTGCCTGTGTTGCCGCGCGTGCACGATGCCTTGCAAGACTACCGCCGACAACGCCCAGCCAACAAAACGATTTCCAAGCAGACTGCCGAACAACCCTTTTTTCGCGGACTGCGCGGCGAGAGGCTGCATCCGCGCGTCGTGCAAAAACGCACGAGAACCTTGCGACAACAACTCGGCTTGCCGCAAAGCGTCACTCCGCACGCGCTACGCCATTCTTTTGCAACGCATTTGATGGAAGAAGGGGGAGACTTGCGCTCTATCCAAAAGCTGCTTGGACACAGCTCGCTAAGGGCGACCCAGCGTTATACGGAGGTCAATCTCGCTCGGCTTGTCGCCCAACACCGCGCCGCCCATCCGCAGGCGAGCGAAGGCAAAGCGCACTAATTTTTTTTAAAGACTCTTCCCCGTCACCTTTTTTCAAAGACGAGCGCTGCGTTCGTGCCGCCGAATCCGAAAGAGTTGCTCATAGCGCACTTGAAGGGAGCGTCGCGCCGCGCACGCAGGATAGAGGATGCGATCTTGTAAGATGCGATGGTCTCGTCGAGGTTCGTTATGTTCGCCGATTCGCCCATGAAGTCGTTGTCCATCATCAGTAGCGTATAGACGGCTTCCTGCGCGCCAGCTGCGCCCAGCGAATGTCCGGTCAGCGATTTGGTCGAAGCAAGGAAAGGCAGGGCTTCGGGCTGCCGCTCGCAAAAGAGCTCGTCGAGAACACGACACTCGACGGCGTCTCCGACGGGTGTGGAGGTTCCGTGCGCGTTCACATACTCGACATTCGAGTGCACGCCTGCCAAAGCTTGCTCCATACATCGTTTGGCGCCCTCGCCTGAGGGCTGCACCATATCGACACCGTCGGAAGTTGCGCCGTAGCCCGTGAGTTCGGCGTAGATTTTCGCTCCCCTTTTTTGTGCGCGCTCCGCTTCTTCCAGCAGCACGACGGCTGCTCCGCCTGCGATGACGAATCCGTCCCTCGTTGCGTCGAAGGCGCGCGAGGCGCTGAGGGGCGTGTCGTTGTACTGCGAGGAGAGTGCTCCCATAGCGTCGAAGAGGCAGCTCATGCTCCAATGCTCCTCTTCGCAGCCTCCCGCGAAGACGGCATCCTGCTTGCCCCACTGAATCATCTCGGCGGCGTTGCCGATGCAATGCGCGCCGGTTGCGCAGGCGGAAGAGATCGAATAGTTGACGCCGCGAATTCCATAGGCGGTCGCCAACACCGCAGAGCTTGTCGAGGACATCGTGCGCGGCACCATGAACGGACCGATGCGCCGCGTCGTCTTGTGCTTCTCCAAGCTGTTGAAAGAAGAAAGCAGATTGGCGGTCGAAGGTCCTCCCGATCCGACGACGATCCCGATCTTGGGGTCCGAGATGTCACCTATCTCCAGTTTCGCGTCCCTGATCGCATCTTTCATGGCAACCGCCGCATAAGCAGTGCTGCCGCCCATGAAACGTCGCCACTTTCGCTCGACCAACGCATCCAAGTCGATGTCGATCGCGCCGCGGACGCGCGAACGAAAGCCGCGCTCGGCATACTCGGGAGCATCTTTGATGCCCGCCTTCGCCTCACGCAATGATGAGACAACCGTCGGATGGTCGCATCCGATACAGCTGACGATTCCCAATCCTGTTACGACAACCCTGCGCATTTTCTCTCCTCCCTGTTTTTGTGTCAGTGGAACAATCCTACGCGCAAACCCTTAGCGGTCAGCGAAACTACGCCGTCGGCTTGCAACACGCCGTCGGCGATGCCCATGACCAGTTTCCCGCTAATGATGCGGCGAATATGCAGCTCGTAGGAGACAATTTTTGTGGAAGGCAGAACTTGTTCTCGAAAACGAATGTCCTCGACTCCCAATGCTCTACCCCTGCCCTTGTGTCCGAGCCACGCTAGGTGGAACCCCAACAGCTGCCACAACGCGTCCAGTCCGAGGCAGCCCGGCATGACGGGATCTTTGTAGAAGTGGCATGCGAAAAACCACAAATCGGAGTTGATCGTCAACTCCGCCGTCACCGCACCGCGCGCGAGTTTTCCGCCCTCGTTGGAAATATCGGAGATTCGGTCGAACATCAGCATCGGCGCAAGAGGCAGCTGCGCGTTGCCTTTGCCGAAAAGCTTTCCCATGCCGCACTCGACAAGCTCTGCATGCTCGAAGGTGCGCCTCCCCTGCGCGCAGAGCGACATGTTTTCGACGGGCTGCGATCTCTCAGGCTGATCGATGGATTGGGGCTGCGACATGTTTTCCAAGGCGTTCTCCAAAATGTTTGTTCCCGCGTTCCTTCGTACCCAAGCCGTCGGCACTGAGGCTTTGTTGGCAGACGGACGAGGGTTCGGCAAGCAGACAAGCTACGATCGTATCGAGTCGCAAACGTCCTTCTGTCGTCAAGTTTAGTCGCAGTGAAGTTTTTTCACAATAGCCCGCTTTGCACAGATCGACGATTCGCGCGTGCGCCGCCGCGTCAAACAAAATCATCGGCAGTCCTTCTTCGAGTCGCAGTCCCATCATCACGCGTTCCTGCAAAACCTCTTGATCCGAGAGGACGATGCGTTTTTCGATACGTCCGTCTTGGGCATGGGCTTGCCTGAGCCATCGGTTGGGGTCGCGCGTCTCCAGCGTTGCGATGCGTTTTTGGAAGTGCGAGATTCGTCCGTGCGCGCCCGGTCCTACGCCCAGCCACTCGCCGCTACGCCAATAGACGAGGTTGTGGCGCGATTGTGCCTCTTGTCCGCGCGCGTAGCAGGAGATTTCGTAGTTCTCGTAACCCCGCGCCGCCAGCTCCTGCGAGACAAGACGATAGAGGTGCGCCGCACGAGCGGGCGAAGGAAGTGCGAGCGCACCGCACGCTTGCGCGCGATAGAAGGCGGTCGCCTTTTCGATCGTCAGTTGATAGACGCAGAGATGCGAGGCGTTAAAACTCAAGGCGCAAGCGAGCTCGCGCTTGAGCGCTTTGTCGCTTTGCCGCGGCAGTGCTGCGATCAGATCGAAGGAAAAACGTGCAAAAAGACGGGATGCTGCTTCGAGCGCGGAGCGCGCTTGTCGTGCGTCGTGGAGCCGTCCCAAGAACCGCAAGGCTTTGTCGTCGAAAGACTGCACGCCGAGCGAGACGCGATTGATACCCGCCGCTTTCCAGTCGGCAAATTTGCTTTTCTCCGCGCTGGACGGGTTCGCCTCCAAGGTGATCTCGCAATCTGGCGCGAGGCGAAAGTTCTTGCTCGCGCCGTCGAGAATTCTTTCTACGGCGTGCGCCGAAAGCAACGAAGGTGTGCCGCCGCCGAAAAAGATCGAGCGCACAAGACGCGACGCGCCAAAAATCGACTCACCAAGGATCGACTCATTTTGTGTCGTTTTGTCGCGGCTGAGGCTTTGCAAACGCCACAGGATGGCTGCGACATAGTCTTCTTCGGGAATGTTTGCGCGTTCGTGCGAGTTGAAATCGCAATAGGGACATTTTCGTTCGCAAAAGGGGAAGTGGATGTAGAGCGACAGATCGCGGGCAAGGGAAGGGGGGGCAGGCATGGTTTTATTTTAAAAGCAAGATTCGCACAAGCGACGAAAAGCCCGTGCGCGATGGCTCATAAGTTGCTTCTCTTCCCTCTCCATCTCGCCGAAGGTACGGGTGTCTTTCGCATCGAGGGGCTGGAAGATGGGGTCGTATCCGAATCCCTTGTCGCCGCGCGGCGGAAAGACGACCCTACCCCGAACTTCATCTTCGACAACCCGCTCCGCACCGTCGCTGCGCACGAGCGCGAGCGCGCAGACAAAACGCGCGGGCGATTCTGCGCATCCCCTCGCGCGCATCTCCCTTTGAACGCGTTCGATTGCGTGCGTGAAGTCGCGTGTGCCATTTTCTGTTTCTGCCCATCGCGCCGAGCGTAGCCCCGGCTTTCCGTCTAACGCTTCGACCTCGAACCCCGAATCGTCGGCAAGGCTTGCCCATCCGCTGTGAAGGAGTGCTGCGCGCGCCTTGATCAGCGCGTTCTCGCTGTAGTTCGCCCCCGTCTCTTCTACCTCCGTCGCGCCGAAGGCATCCAAAGGACGAATTTCGGAGACGCGAGTCTTCAGCAGGTCTGCTATTTCGACAAACTTTCCTGAGTTTCCCGTTGCGATCACCAGCTTTGACTCCCCCCCTCTCTCGTAGAACCATCCTTGCATACAACGCGAGCGTAGCGACTACCCTCGCCACCTCCTCACTCCTGGGCGTTTTCGATCGCGGCGCGCTGCAGACGCGTTATACGCAGTGCCGCCTCGCGTGCCAAGTCGAGCATCTTTTCAAGAGTTTGTTGCGGAACAGGGCTGCGCTCTGCCGCCATTTGCACCTCGACCAGCTCGCCGTCTTCGGTCATGGCGAAGTTGGCATCGGCAAGGGCTTGCGAATCCTGACGATAGGTGGGATCGATTTGCAAGCCGCCGTCCTGCTTAAGCACGCAGGAGACCCCAGCCACCAGCTTCGACAAGGGGTCTCTGTCAATCACGCCTAAGGCTTGCAATCTTCGAAAGGCGATGCGCAAGGCGACGCACGCGCCGCTGAGCGCTGCGGTGCGCGTGCTGCCGTCGGCATCCAGCACATCGCAATCGATCCTGATCTGCTGATTGGCAAAAAGGCTGCGATCGACAACGCAGCGCAAGGAGCGTCCGATCAAACGTTGTATCTCCATCGTGCGTCCTGCCGCCAGCGTTTTCGCACGCACGCTGCGCTTTTGGGTTGCGCGCGGCAGCATGGAGTATTCCGCCGTGATCCACCCCTCGCCGAGGTCGCGCAAAAACGACGGAACCGAATCCTCGACGCTGGCAGTACACAAGACGCGCGTTCTGCCGAACGATGCGAGACACGAGCCCTCGGCATGAAGCGCAACATCGGGTGCAAAGGAGACGGAACGCGTCTCCCCCGCTTGTCTCGGTTGTGATTTCACAAGATTTTCTCCGCTTGCGTTTGTTCTTTTTGCGTATGGCGCGCGTGGCGAGCGAGGAAGTCGCACGCGCTTTGCAGGGTCGTCTCGTCGATGGCGTGTCCCATCTTGGGTCGTGCAAGCCATGTGAGGTTGTAGCCCTTTTCACGCAACAAGGATGCTGTCTTCAACCCCTGTTGAAAAGGCACGATCTCGTCTTCTTCGCCGTGTACCATCATCAGAGGCGTGCTTCGGCTCGGTGCACAATCTTGCAGATCGGGCGACAAGACAAGGCGCGTCGCAACACCGACGGTAGCAAGCCACGCATGCTCGGCGTTGCACGCAGCTTGCAAGGCAACCATGCCGCCTTGGCTGAATCCGAACAGAGCGATTCGCTGTGCGGAGACGGCGTAGTGTGCGCGAATCTCTTCCAAAGCCTCTTTAACGGAGTCTTCGACCTGGCGCAGCCCTGAAACGATCTCTTCAAAGGACAAGAGCCGCAACGGGAACCACGCGCGTCCTACGGCATGCCCTTCGATAGAACAAGTGTCGGGCGCTTGCAGAAAGACTTGCACCGTCTCACGCGTGTCTTCGTGCATCGCTTGGGCGAACGAGGGGGCAAGGGGGAGCAAGTCTTCTGCCGTTGCTCCGTAGCCGTGAAAAACGACGAGGACAGAGCGCGGCGGCATCCTTGTTTCGCCTTGGCGCTTAGTATCAAGGGTTACGGCATCGAGAGTTATGGCATCGAGTTTTGCGAATCGCTTTTTCTCTTTTTGCGTGGCTGTGGGTGCGAGCATGGCGTTCAGCTGTTTTTTTCGAAACGCCGCGAGCAGTAAGGGCAGACGACAAACCCTTCTTCGTTCAACGACAGATAGACGGCGGGGTGTCCGCTACCCTGCGCTCCGCCGCCGTTGCAACGCACGCGCGGATGAGTTTTTTCTTCGGATTGGTCGGATTGGGTCGTTTTCCTGTTTTTTTCTTGGGTCGTATCGTGTTGCATGCCATTCCTCCGTCGGTCTTGATTCTTGCCTGCGAGCGTGCGCATTATACGAAAGGGAGCAGACAAAAACAGAGAGGATTGCATGAGCCGCCTCCTACCTTCGGTCGCCTCGGCGATTTCGATCGAGAGCACGACGAAGCGCTACGGAGTCGATCTTTTGGCGCTGGACGATGTTTCGTTGCGCGTAGCTCCTGGTGCGTTCATCGGTCTTTTGGGTCCGAACGGAGCAGGCAAGTCGACGCTGATCAACATTTTGGGCGGGCTGGTGCTGAAGGACAGCGGACGCGTTTCGCTGTGGGAACGCGATTTGGACGAAGATCCGCGCAACGCGCGCGCTGCCATCGGCATCGTGCCGCAAGAAGTGTATATGGATCCCTTCTTCACGCCCTACGCCATGCTGGAGCTTTGCGCGGGGCTCTACGGCTTGCGACGCGCCGAGCGGTGGAACGACACGCTGTTGGAACGGCTGGGCTTGGGCGACAAGAAGCATGTCTATTCGCGTTCTCTATCAGGGGGTATGAAACGGCGGTTGATGGTCGCCAAAGCCCTGGTGCATCGTCCTCCGATTCTCGTCTTGGACGAGCCTACGGCAGGTGTCGATGTGATGTTTCGCAAGCACCTGTGGAGCTTTGTCCAAGAGATGCACGCTGAGGGAACGACGATCCTTCTGACGACGCACTATTTGGAAGAAGCCGAAGCCCTGTGCGAGAAGATCGCCATCATCGACCGCGGCAAGATCGTCGCCTACGACAAGACCTCGACCCTGATCGCGCGTTTAGCTACGAAATCGTTGCACATCGTCTTTCGCGGCAAGGCGCGTCCCAACCTTCGAACAACCTTGCGTCTGCCCGAACACGCGCACATCGTCGCCTGCTCTGCGCACAGCGTCGAGATCGCCTACAATCCGCAGAAGGTCGCCGTCGCAGAATTGCTGACCGCCACAAGCGGCAAGGGA
>JABAAD010000160.1 GCA_014238935.1 Alphaproteobacteria bacterium | reverse complement strand
TGAGCGTCTCGGCATGCGCGGTTTTGCCGCCGTCCTTTCCGCCTTGCGCTTTTTCAAGCCCCTGCCCCCGCAAAGCCGTCGTCTGTCCGCCGCTGATTCGATCCACCATCGTCGTCACCCCCTCTACCAGTCGCCGATCGTCAGCTTGGCGAGGTAGGAGCTGTCGCCATGGAACATGTCGTCGACCATCCTTGCAAGGCTTGCCAACTCGCCGAACTGCTTGTTCGCCCCCTCCGTGTCGCCCGGATTCTGTTTCAACATGGACGCGATCGTGTTCTTGTAGTCGTGATAAACCTTCTTCTGGAAGGGATTGAGTTCGGCGCTTCTGCGATCGTAGTCTTGGGCGCGTTGTTGAAACTGCTCTTTAAACTTGCTTCTACGGACATCGTTGAAGTTACTGCGCGATTTGCTGTGCGACAGGGTTGAGCGCGGCGTGGTCGCGCCGCGCTCCAGCGTTCGGAGTCCTTTGTAGGGGGCGGGCATCGGAGGTCTGCCTGTGGGAGGAAGCGATGCCGTTTTCGGAGATGATTGGGAAGATTCTTTG
>JABAAD010000159.1 GCA_014238935.1 Alphaproteobacteria bacterium | reverse complement strand
TGTCGCGCTGCAACGCGACGCAGATGTAGAGCGCAAGACTTTGCAATTCCAAACCGATGTAGAGCGCGAGTAGCGATTGAGCCGCGACCATCAGACACATGCCGAGCGTTGCAAGCAGCACGATGACGACATACTCGAAGCGGTAGAGACTCTTCGAGACAACATCGTTGCGTACAAAAACTTGTCCGATCACAAGCACGCAAGCGGTCGTCAGCAAAATGAGTACCTTGCTGAATAACGCGAAAGCATCGAGGCGAAAATGTTGATGGATCAGGCTCGCTATCGCGTTCGGAGGAGGCGTGTCGCGGACAAATCGCCAATCGTGCTGGCTCCACAACAGCAGCGCGGCAAGCGCAAGCAGAAGCGCAATACTCAAGTAGCAGACGCTGTGTGTCGCGCTTCTTGCGGGTAGCATCAAGCCGAGCAGCAAGAGGAACAGCGCAGCGTTCGCCAAGACGAGCTCCACTCCCAACGAGAACCAAAGGATCGTCAGCACTTCTATCATCAGGGTATCGTCAAGGCGATGATCGGTTGTAGCGGAATCGTGATGATCCGT
>JABAAD010000158.1 GCA_014238935.1 Alphaproteobacteria bacterium | reverse complement strand
CTCCCATACGGAAGTTGGGATGCGCGCAAGCCTGCCGCCGTGTCACACGCGAGAGCTCTTCCTTCTGGAGATCGAGAAAAGGACCTCCCGATGCCGTGAGAACGATGCGTTCCAAGATTTCCTTGTCCGCGCCCGAGCCCTTCTCGCGCTCTAGAATTTGAAAGATGGCGTTATGCTCCGAGTCCGCAGGCACGACAGGGCTATGGTGTCGCGCGCACACATCGAGGAACCACGCGCCGCCGGCGACCACGCACTCTTTGTTGGCAAGCACCAGCTTCGTCTTGCGGCGTGCGGCGCAGAGCGTCGGTGCCAAGCCGTCGATGCCGCTGATGGCAGCCACCGTCGCCTCGGACTCCATGCTCGCCGCCTCCAAAACGGCATTCTCTCCCGCTCCCGCCGCCGTGCCGCTTCCCTGCAACGCGCGCTGCAGGGGCTCTAACAAACGCGCATCGCTCAGAGCTGCAAAACGCGGACGATGCTTTCGGCACAAATCGACCAACGCGTCCAAGTTTTTTTGCGCGCACAGCGCGACGACTCGAAAGTTCCCCTGCAAGATCACCTGCAAGGCGGCGCGTCCGACGCTGCCCGTAGCGCCCAAGA
>JABAAD010000157.1 GCA_014238935.1 Alphaproteobacteria bacterium | reverse complement strand
TCTATACGCGCGTGCGCGGCGTGCTGCACGACATCACGACGGGGGTCGATCAGCTTGTCAATCGCATCGAATCGCGTCAGGTGCAGATTCGCGAAACCTTGAGCGATCAGACGAAAAAGCTGCAGGGTATCTTGAGCAAGTTCAACGCACAGCACGAAGCTGAGGTGCGGCAGTCGGCGCAGACGCTCATCGAGGCGGGCGAGCAAGTCAAAAAACGCATTTTCGAGCAGAACTCAGAGCTGAAAGGTCTCTTCGTGCGCACGCTGGAATCGCAGAAGGAGCTGCGAGAGGCGGTCACCGAGCGACTGGAGCAGGATCGTGAACTTTTGGAAAGTGTCGTCGTCGAGCAAAACGACAAGCTGCACGACAAACTGCGCGGAAACCTCAGCCACCACAGCGAGTGGCTCAACCACCTCGTCCTGTGGCTCGAACAGCAGAACGAGAGCTTGCAGGCGCGTACGCAGGATTACGAAAAACTTTTCGAAGGGCTCTTGGCGCGCACGCTCGGCGCGTTGGACACTTCGGGACAGGCGATCACGCAGCGTCTGCAGGACCTCAGGGATCACTCCGACAAGACGGGCAGCGCGATGGGACGCCTGTCGGGAACGATCGGCACGGCACTGGCGACGATCGAGAAACAGAGCAAAAGAGGCTTGTCGGTCGCAGGCGAGCTGAGCGGAAAAATTGCCGAGGGCGCAGAAACCTTGGACAAAACGACCAA
>JABAAD010000156.1 GCA_014238935.1 Alphaproteobacteria bacterium | reverse complement strand
GCGTCCTTGTGCGCAGCTCGCAGCCTCGCGCCTTCAGCTTGTCGTGCAGCGCGCGTGCTGCGGGAGTTTGGAGAAAGGTTGCGACGCTCTCGCCTTCGGGGAGGGCTGCTGCACCGAGCAGTCCTGCGTCGCTATCCTTTGCGTTGCTGTCTTTGTTGTCGGAGGGGTCGAGCGCGAAGGCGGCGATGTTTGCGGGTTGCAAGCCTTCCTCGTTGACGAAGGTCAAGACATCGTCGGGAGAGACTTCGAGGGCGAGATTGCCTCCGCCCTTGACGGCGTATCGCTCGACACCGAGAGGAGAAAGCGGCAACCCCGGCATGCGTACGCCGCCGCGCAAAGTCGGCAACAAGATGCTCGGTTGCGCGTCGTCTCCTTGAGCCAATGTTGCAAAGGTTTGCGTTTGTCGCAGGGTTGCAAGGGGAGAGGCAAGGGGGGAAGCAAGGGGGGAAGTAAGAGTTTCTGCCAATGACCTCGTATCCGTCGTCGTATTCGCCATCGTGTCCGCCGTCGTATTCTCGCTCGTGAGCTTTCACCTCGCATCCGCGTCCCTTGTAGCAAAGTGCCGTTTTTAACGCAAGCGAATAAACACCGCGATCGAACAAAAAAGAAACAGCTTTTTTTCTTGCTTCTTCTCGCCAATCCACTACAATGCGTCGCAGAGAGTTGCTTTTGCTCTTTGTCCTTCGCTCTTTGCTTTCGATTCTTTGCTCCCTGTACGGGGTGGATGAGGTGAGTGGGCAAGTGAGCGGATAAGCTAGGGTTGTAAGCGCTCGACAAGGGGGGGGCTTTTACGG
>JABAAD010000155.1 GCA_014238935.1 Alphaproteobacteria bacterium | reverse complement strand
ACAGGCCATGACTTCCTTCGATACCCTCTCCTACGCCAAAGTGTTGCAACAAGGGGGCGTGCCGACCAAACAAGCCGAGGCGATGGCGACAGCTCTCTTGCAATACCTCAAAAACGAGGTCGCAACGAAGAACGACATCATCTTGCTACGAAGCGAAGTTGCTTCGGATATCGCTTCGCTCAGAAGCGATGTTGCTTCGCTCAGAAGCGAAGTTGCTTCGGATATCGCTTCGATCAGAAGCGAAGTTGCTTCGCTCAGAAGCGAGGTTGCTTCGGATATCGCTTCGATCAGAGTCGAGCTAAAATATATCCGTTGGGTTGTCGGTATCGTAATTGTCCTCTGTCTCGCCAACTTGGGCTTTTCCTTCTCGATCTTCCTTCACCTCCTCGCTCAATCTTAATTTCTCGTCCCAGGTTTTCTCATGCCCGCCTCTCCCCCCACGAAATCCGCTTGGAAACGTTTTCTGCCACTCGCCGTGCTGCTATCGGTGCTTGTAGCCTTTCTCGTTTTGCGCGCGACAGGAAATCTCGATTTCCTCTCGCTCGACGCCCTCAAAGCCAACCAGGCGAAGCTCCAAGCGTGGGTCGAAAGCAACTTCATCGTCGTCTACGCTGCTTACTTCGTAGCCTACGTGTTGGTGACCGCATGCTCGTTGCCCTTCGCGTTGCTCATGACCCTCACCGGCGGCTTTCTGTTCGGAGCCCTGTGGGGCGGAATCCTCGTCGTCTTTGCCGCCACCATCGGGGCGACCATCGTCTTTCTCGCTACGCGCTCCGCCTTCGGAGATTTCTTTTTGCAGCGCGCAGGCGACAGGGTC
>JABAAD010000154.1 GCA_014238935.1 Alphaproteobacteria bacterium | reverse complement strand
CCGTCGAGCAGAGCGAGCGTCTTACTTGTCCCGTCTTAGAGACGGAGCAACCCTTGTCCGCCTCGTTGGTCGCGCGCGAAGAGCGGCTGTTGTTTTGCGCCGAGCGCGGCGCGGCAACAAGCCTTCTTGACGCCGTGGCAGAGCATGCAGAGACAAGACGCATAGCGATGCTCGTCGGTCCTGAGGGAGGGTTCTCGGAGGAAGAGCAGACGATGTTGCGCGCTTGTCGCTCGGTCGTCCCTGTATCCCTAGGGAGGCGTGTGCTACGTTGCGAGACAGCGTCCTTGTCCGTCTTGGCGTGCTGGCAGGCTTGCCGAGGACATTGGGGAGAAAGGCGCGGGCAAGCAGGAACGCATGACGGAGGACAGAACAATGGTTAATACAGCAACTAATATGGGCATCGAGACGATCGCCAATCGCGCCGCCTTGAAGGCGTGGTTTCAACACGGCGAGACGGAGGATTGTCGCATCGGCGCAGAGCACGAGAAGGTGCTGTTTCATTTAGAGGATTTGCGTCCGCCGCGATACGAGGTGATCCGCGAGCTTTTGGAAGACCTGCAACGCGTGAGCGGCGGCGTTTTGCAACACGAGAAGGGGCGTCCGATCGGCTTGGACTTGTCTGATACGCAGAACGCCATCTCGATCGAACCCGCAGGACAGTTCGAGTTTGCCGGCGCGCCGCTGCGCTCGGTCAACGACATTTGCACAGAGTTGAAAGAACACCTGTCCGTCTTGCGTCCCCTGTTGCAAGCGCGAGGCTTGGGCATGTGTGCGATCGGCGCGCGTCCGCGCGAGAGCAACGCCGAGCTGCCGTGGATG